>NZ_JBWKUH010000028.1:0-70888 GCF_059420745.1 Sphingobacterium sp. GW821-FHT03E03 | reverse complement strand
CATTACCCTATTAACAAATTAGCACCAATATAAATATTTTTCGTTTAAAACCCTGTTATCAAATCATTAATTTTAAAACCGATAAGCTCACTCGCTGTCTCTTTTGCCAATGCTATTTTTTGATTTTTAAAAAGCTGAGATAAGTTTGCACCATACGATCAATCGCCGAAGACCAAATCGTTAAAATTATCTTAGTTGATTCATGAATGTCGTATGAATTCAGTTGAGCAACACTCACTATTTCACCACCATATTAAATTAGACGGTTGAAAAGTGGAAAAGAACATTCAAGAAACAATTAATAAAAACGGTTAGTCTGAAATCTAAAACACTAAGATTTGAAAGAATATTAAATTTTGTGGTCACCACTAAATGGATCAATCAAACCTATCCAGACAATCCCAACCTTCCTCTTCAAAAATATTACACCTCTGAAATAGGGGAAAAAAAACTCCGTCTTTCACAGGAAGAAGAATTTTTAACAGGCGCTATACGAAAAGCTTAAAGAATATGTGCTCGAAGTTATTTCAGAAGACTTCGAGAAATTTTTAAGCTAAAAAGTAGATGTGAGATATGTTCACTGGAAATTATTTTTTAATTTCCTATATTTACTTAACACATATTCGAGATGAACGCATTAGAAAAAAAAATTAGATTACTTAGACACCAAAAAGGGTGGACCCAGGAGGATACTGCAAAGCAATTGAACATCTCAATCCCAGCATTTTCCAAGATTGAAACAGGAATAACAGATGTTAATCTGTCTCGCCTAAATCAAATTTCAAAATTATTCAATTTGACAGTTATACAATTATTATCTACTTCTGACTCACAAGAAGATAAAGAGTATGTCGATGAGGTCAATGTACTAACACTAAAATTGCAACAACGCGATAGCGAAATTATCGAACTTCAGAAAAAGGTCATAGACCTTTACGAGCAGTTGTACAAAGATAGTGGGCTTTAAAACTGTTATTAAAAAGCGATTACAAACTAAAAGTAGACATCGAAAACAATTTGAGAAAGCGAAGAGAATGTAACAAATATTCTTTACGAATATTTGCATCTTAATATGATCTTACTGATAGCAATATTTTTAAAATCGAAAACGGAAAATACAATATCCAACTGTCGACCATTATAGAATTATAAAAAAGAATTTGATGGACATATATCTTTAAATGGATGAGATATTCTTCACACTACCGAAGTCCCGTTCTACGAAATTATAAAGTAAATCCAAGGGTAAAGTTATATGTAGATGAGCCCTTGACCTGCCCAGGCTCTTATTTGTTGACACACTAAAAAGAAATACACCTTTCCAACAAAATAAAAGTGTTAAGATAACCAATTTGTGCAAATAGTTGATATCTGCGCTCGTTCATGAAATAAATTATGCGAAACGGCTCCTACTAATCTTATATCACTAGCGTTAGTCCTTAAAAGACTTGGATGTGTAAAGAAAAGAATTAATTTGAGGGCCTTTCAAACAACGAAAGCTCGAAGTGGGGAACTCCGAGCTTTACCTAACCAATTATTAACCTAAATTATGAAAAGTTCTTTATATATTGTTTTGTATATATCTTTCTGTTTTGATATATCAAAGGTAAGACACATTTCCATTCATGTCAAGAAATTTAACAGCATTTAACGTTGTTAAAATTATGTTAAAACAATTTAGCACTTAATAATAAACAAACAGGACCTTTTTCAACTGCAATATTTTTAATCATTATGCAAAAGAATCGACAGATTAGCATCATCCGCGCGGATCTGGTGCAAAAGAGATAAATAAACAGGCTGATGGCATACATGGATTCTTTAAAAAAACAGTGATTAATAAAAGAAACACTTTCAATAAAAAGGAATAAATTTGTAGATAGGAACCGCAACGTATTAGGATCTACTATCCCGATAAAGAGAACAGGAAACCGTCCTGTTTTCCAAACAAGATTGCGGATCTAATAAAAAGAAAAAATAAATACGGATGAAAATAGCTTTAGCACAATTGAATTACCATATCGGTAATTTTGAAGCAAATACAGCGGAAATAATTCAAGCAATCAACCAAGCCAAAGACGCATCGGCAGACCTTATCATCTTTTCGGAGCTTGCCATCGGCGGCTATCCCGCAAAAGATCTATTGCGAAGTAAAGTATTTAAGCAACAGTGCAATGAGGCTATCCACCAGATTGCCGCTCATTGTAAGGAAATCGCCTGTATTATTGGAGCTCCGGTCAAAAACAATGATCCCGAAGGAAAAGAGCTTTACAATACCGCAGTATTTATCGAACAGGGTGCTGTTCGAAACATTGTAAAAAAAGGTCTGCTACCCGATTATGATGTATTTGATGAATACCGCTACTTTGAGCCCAACAAGCGTTTCGACTGCATCACATTGAATGGTGTAAAAATTGCCCTGACAGTTTGTGAGGATCTCTGGGATGACGATGAGGGTGGCAACTCCTATGTGGGAGATCCTATGGCCGAACTCCGAAAAGAGAATCCTGATCTTTTGATCAATATTGCTGCTTCACCATTTTCCTACGCACACTTTGACGAACGCCTCAAGATTCTTTCTCGGCAGGTCAAAAAATCCAACCGTCCACTAATCTATGTGAACCAGGTGGGGGCACATATGGATATTATCTTTGATGGTAGATCACTTGCACTTAGTGCTGACGGAACAAAGGTTGCCGAATTAAAACGATTTGATCATGATCTGCAGTATGTCACTTATCATCAAAAAAATATTACCTCAACCACGGCATCCATCAAAGATCCGGTAGCTGAAATTGCACTCATCCATGATGCATTGATCCTAGGCTTGCGTGATTATTTCAGAAAATCAGGCTTCAAAAGAGCGATCCTCGGTTTATCTGGTGGATTGGACTCCGCTTTAGTCGCTGCGCTGGCCTGTGAAGCCCTCGGCGCGGACAATGTGCTCGCCATTTTAATGCCTTCCGTCTACTCCTCAGACCATTCGGTCAAAGATGCCCTAGACCTGGTGACCAATACAGGTTGCAAACACCATATTGTCCCCATAAAGGATATCGCTTCGGCTTACGAGAGTACTCTTGCTCCTCTTTTTGAAGGCTTAAAACCTGATACCGCAGAAGAAAATATACAAGCACGTGCACGTGCGGTTATCTTGATGGCCATATCAAATAAATTTGGTCATATCCTATTAAACACTTCAAATAAAAGCGAAGCTGCCGTTGGCTATGGCACCTTGTATGGCGACATGGCTGGCTCCATTTCGGTTATTGGTGATGTCTATAAATCCAAAGCCTACGACCTGGCACGTTATATCAATCGCGAGCGAGAGATTATACCCGTCAATACGATCGAAAAAGCTCCTTCTGCTGAATTACGACCTGATCAGAAAGACTCGGATTCACTACCAGAGTACGACCTGCTAGACAAGGTCTTATTTGAGTTGATTGAAAATGAAAAGAGCGGCTCCGAAGTTGTAGCAATGGGATTCGAAAAAGCGTTAGTAGAGAGAGTAAGTAAATTGGTTAATAATGCTGAATTTAAACGCTTTCAAGCACCGCCAATTCTCCGGGTCAGCCCAAAAGCTTTTGGCTCAGGAAGACAGATTCCATTGGTGGCAAAATATTCCTATTAATTTTACAATTAGGATTAAACCATATTTATAGTTTTTTGTCTAACGTTATAGAATAAATCCAGTGCATACAGCACAGACAACAAATTGCCATAACGCTTTGAGCCATAGAAAGGTGGTAAAAGCAGATAGATGAGAAATTAAAACAAGTTAAATAAATATAAAAGTTCCATATAGGCCATGAAACCATCATGAATATAGTGCTTAAAAGCAAAACAGTATATTCATGGTAGATTCATCACAGTTAATAAACAAACTACTACGATGAAAAAGATTCTATTATTTTTGGTGCTCTGCATCGCGCTTGCATCATGTTCGTCTTATCAATATAATACCACTCGGGTAGAAAAGATGGATTTCACTCCTTTCAAAACGTATGCCTGGCTACCGCCAGTAGACTCGCTTTCGAAATCTTATTTTGACAATGACATTGCCAAAACTAATATTTTGGATGCTGCAAATACGGCTTTAGAGGCAAAGGGACTCCAATATTCAAAGGACAATCCTGATCTGTTATTCCGTTATATTACCATCGTCAATAACAAAAGCCGTTTGGTCTATGGCGGTGGCGGATATTATGGCTGGGGTGGTCCTTGGGGCTGGTACAGACCATGGTTCTCACCTTACTTTTATGGTGGTGGATATTACCCTGTTGCAAAAGAACGTTATCGTTATGGTCACCTGATCATTGAGGCTATTGATCGCAAAACAAATGCGGTGATCTGGCAAGCACGCGGTTCGGGTGATGTGGATAATCCTGAAAAGGCGATCAACAACATCAGTAAAGTAGCGAAAGGTGTGATTTATTTGTTCCCCGTAAAAACGTTGAAAAAATAAAACAGCGTGCCAACAAAATGGGTGCTAGCTGGCAATAAAAGCCTGGTTTCATCAGAAACCAGGCTTTTACTTTTATTCACTAGATCGATGGTCGAAGCTTCAAATAAAATGGAACTTCCACACGGTCCTTTGATTTATTTTTGATCAATTCCGCAGCCAACCGTTCCATCATCTCAAAATCGGTCGATATTGTGGTAATACCGTTAAGGATAAATTTCTTCAATACGACATTACTTACAAACGAAGAACTGAGCCCAGATGGATGAAGATGATCCCGTTATTGCATATAAAGAGGATTTTAACTAAGTTTAGCTAGAATTAATACACTGAAATTTTTGAAGAAATATCTTTTATTCCTGGATACCGAAACCTCTGGCTTGCCAAAAAAATGGAATCGAAAATATACGGATAGTGAAAACTGGCCCCATGTACTCCAATTGGCCTGGATTATTTTTGATGAAAAACAGCAAGAGGTCAAACGTAGCAATAAATATATCTATGAGCCATTGATTCCGATCAGTCCGGCTTCTGAACAGATTCATGGTCTTACGCCACCCTTTTTGATGAAACATGGTGAAAAGAAGAAGGATGTGCTCCGCAAGCTCAGCCACGATATCAAAAAATATCAGCCTCAGCTGATCGGCCATTTTCTTTCTTTCGACCTCCAGGTACTCTGTGCGGAATATCATCGAACGAATTTACCGATTCCATTTTATGGGCTGAATTGCTTTTGCACGTTGTTGCACAGCAAAAAATATGTACGCAACCCCAACATGGTCCATCTTCCATTGGCATTGCTACACGAAGCACTATTTTCCGAAATCCCCACAGCAATACACAATGCCGAAAAAGATGCTGCGATTACAGCAAAATGCTATTTTGAAATGGTTCGGCGGGCAGAGCTCAGTGAAGAGGATATCGACAAGCAGCAAGGAGAATTCAATAACATCTTATCATGATATCTACTATGAAAAATGCGGAAGACATCCTCGCCTTGCTAAAGTCAACCCACCCCTTTCAAGTACTGCCCGAAACTGTTCAGATCAGTCTTATTGAACTGATGTATCCCTACCGTTTCGCAAAAGACACTTTGGTCTATCGGCAGAATATTACCGACATGGAGGGTGTCGACCTTATACAGAAAGGTGAATATGAAGCTTTTTTCTTGGATAGTTCGGACAACAAAAGGCTGGTTGAGATCCATCATAATCCCTACTGTTTTGGTGGGATCTCCGTATTATTGAATCGAACAAAAGCACTCAAATCTGTTCTTGCCAAAAAAGGAACGATCATCTATCGGTTGCCACGGAAGAATTTTATTGAACTCTGCAATGCCAATGAAGAATTCTTTCAATTCTTTACCAATTCCTTTGGAAAACGAATGTTAGATGAAGAGTTCGCCCATTTTGTCAAATCACCGGCCACCTTTGAGGAAAGCTATTTTGCTGCGGATCAGCTCTATTCGCGCAAAATCGAACATATTGTATATAAGGATATTGTTGCTTGTGCATCTGATACACCAATTTATGAGGTTGCACAAACCATGGCTCAGTATAAAGTGAGCTGTGCGTTCATCAAAGATGAAGACCATATCATTGGCTATGTCACCGACATGACCTTGAGAGACCGTGTTATAGCACAGCAGGTAGCTGCTACAGCACCTATCGCTTCGGTCATGGACAACCCGATAGTCAGCATTTCTAATCAGGCCTACCTGTATGAAGCTGTACTCAAAATGTTTCATACCAAGTCCAGGTACCTGCTCGTTGAAAAAGAAGGTAAATACGTCGGCTTTCTAAGTCGCAATCGGCTCCTGAGCGAGCAGGGGCAATCTCCACTGGTTTTTATCCAATCGGTAAAGCTTGCTGAAACACGCGAAGAGCTACGTGACAAATGGAACAATGTCCCCGAAATCATCCATCAGTTATTGGCTAGAGGGGTTAATGCCGAAATTGCCAATCAAGTCATCACCACCGTTGCGGACAGCATCGCCTTAAAGGTGATCGAGAAAGTTATCAAAGCAATGGGCGAACCACCGGCCAAGTTTGTATTTATGGTCACAGGAAGTGAAGGACGCAAAGAGCAGACACTGATGACAGACCAGGACAATGCTATTATATATGAAGACAAGGCCAACGAACAGCGGGAATATGTAAGAGGTTATTTTCTAAAATTTGCACGGGAGGTTTCGGATCATCTAAACACGATTGGTTTCAGCTATTGTACCGGCGGCTACATGGCTAGCAATCCCGAGTGGACACATTCACTTTCTCATTGGAAAAACAATTATAAGATGTGGATTGAAGAAAGCATTCCGGAAAATGCGATTAAGTTCTCTACCTTTTTCGATTGTCGGAGGTTATATGGTGATCAGTACATCATTGACCAACTGAAAGATTTTCTGACAGTCGAGTTGCAAAAACCCAATGAACGATTTTTTGCGTTCATCGCGAAAAATGCGTTGCAATACGAACCACCGCTGACCTTTTTCAAAACAATAAAAACACAAACCATTGGGTCAACAGAAGTATTTAATATTAAGAAAGCAATGACACCCATCGTCGACCTCGTGCGTGTCTATGCCCTGAAAAATCAAATTTATGAAGAGAATACCGGCGGTAGGTTGAAGGCATTGTTGAATCTGGGAATATTTACCCAAGAACAATATGATGAGCTCCATCAGTCGTATTATTACCTGATGTCCATCCGGCTGAAAAACCAAACGAATCAGATTCGGATTGCAAAGTTGAGTCCGGACAACTATATTGCGATGGAAAACCTGACAAAAATTGAGAAAGCTACATTAAAGGAAATATTTAAAACAATAGGCAATTTCCAATTGGGCATCAAATTGAAGTTTACAAATAATATTTTCGGATAATGGCAGGATAAACAGGTGGCAAGTCGAGCATTGAATCTATTTTAGTTTTATTGTCCTTTAATGTTTTACTGAAATATATTTCACTTTCAATTTTCGTTTTTTCAATAATTCCTTATATTTATCACAGGCATATGCTAGCTTTGTAGCTGGAATATCCCGATTAAACTTATTATAATAACGATAGACAACATGAGCAAATTGAGATTAGCATTTGTATTCTTTACGATTTTATTTATTTCATCGTACACTTTATTACAGGCTCAAACTCCTGCAGCAGCGCCAGTTACCGCCACCCAGCAGGCCAATGATGCTTACAAATACAGCCCGGATGGACTAAGAAAAGGGAGCTTGGCAAATCAGTTTGATCACTTAAATTATATATCAAAAAACAATTATGATTTCAAGATGGTCCGCAAAACCAACCTTGATATTGTAAAAAAGAATGTTGTTGATACTGTAGCCAAGTTGCGCAAGGAAATCAATACCTTAAAATCTTCATCCAGCAACTATACCTCCAATACCAAAAACTTACAGGATTCTATTCAGATATTAAAAGATCAGCTTGCACAGGAACAGCAAAAAACAGATAGTTTTTCATTCTTGGGCATCAATACCTCCAAAGGTTTATATAGCACAGTGGTCTGGACCATCATTGGAGTCTTAGCTGTCGCCACCTTTATCTTCCTATTCTCTTATCGAAAAGCGAAGGTTGACACCGTAGAATTTCAGAAAACAGCAGAACAATCGCAAGAAGAGTTTGCGACATTCCGTAAAAAGGCGATGGAAAAAGAACAATTGCTGAAACGTCAATTGCAAGATGAATTAAATAAAAAGATATAATATAGTCTCCAAAAGACTATATTGCTCTATTCCGATCGACCTGAAGCGGCGCTTAATCATAACTTCGCTTCAGGTCGATCACATTTAGTTACCATGCGAATCTAATTGTATGGCCATCCGAAAAAGGAAGGACTGATGTTAAAAAATAGATGACCAATACGTCGGAAAAAGTATATTTGTGGCTTCAAGAATCGAAACTAACAGAATTACAAGAGATAACATTTTGACCTCCATTAATAAAATTGTAATTTAATTGCAAATTCTATTTGTTTTTAAAAACGAATAACCTTATTTTTGCTGACCAAAAAAGAGGCCTTTTATGTCTCTTATATAAAATTGATTAATAAATATTTAGTCCCTATAATATGCCCAAGATTGGTAAAATAGCGCAGATTATCGGCCCAGTTGTTGACGTCAACTTCGCCGACAGTGAAAATCTACCTAAAATTTACGATGCATTGTACATTCAAAAAGAAAATGGACAACGTGTTGTATTGGAAGTTCAACAACACTTAGGTCAGGATCGTGTACGTACAATTGCCATGGACGCAACTGAAGGTTTGGTTCGCGGAATGGAAGTTGTTGATACTGGTGCTCCTATCAAAATGCCTGTTGGTGAAGAAATCAAAGGTCGTGTATTCAATGTAGTAGGTGATGCCATTGATGGTATCCAAAATTTGAGTAAAGAGAATGGTCGTCCTATCCACAACGTCCCTCCTAAATTCGAAGATCTATCTACTGAATCAGAAGTACTTTTTACTGGTATCAAAGTTATTGACCTTTTAGAGCCATATGCTAAAGGTGGTAAAATTGGTTTATTTGGTGGTGCCGGTGTAGGTAAAACTGTATTAATCCAAGAGTTGATCAACAACATCGCTAAAGGTCACGGTGGTCTTTCCGTATTTGCTGGTGTAGGTGAACGTACACGTGAAGGTAATGACTTATTGCGTGAGATGTTGGAATCAGGTATCATCAAATATGGTGAGCATTTTATGGAAGGCATGGAAAAAGGTGAATGGCCTTTGGACACTGTTGACCACGAATTAATGAAAGAATCTAAATGTACTTTCGTATTCGGTCAAATGAATGAGCCTCCAGGTGCACGTGCACGTGTTGCTTTGTCAGGTTTGACTGTTGCGGAATATTTCCGTGATGGTGATGGCGAAGGTCAAGGTCGTGACGTCCTATTCTTTATCGATAACATCTTCCGTTTTACACAAGCAGGTTCTGAAGTATCCGCGCTATTAGGCCGTATGCCTTCAGCTGTAGGTTACCAACCAACCTTAGCAACTGAGATGGGTTTGATGCAGGAGCGTATTACTTCAACTAAAAATGGCTCAATCACTTCAGTACAAGCGGTATATGTACCTGCCGATGATTTAACTGACCCTGCTCCAGCGACAACATTTGCTCACTTGGATGCAACAACAGTATTGTCTCGTAAAATTGCTGAGTTAGGTATCTACCCTGCTGTGGATCCTTTGGATTCTACATCTCGTATCCTTTCTCCTGCTGTTTTAGGTGCTGAACATTATGATACTGCACAACGTGTAAAAGAAATTCTTCAACGTTACAAAGAATTGCAAGATATCATTGCGATCCTAGGTATGGACGAATTATCTGAAGAAGATAAATTAACCGTTCACCGCGCTCGTCGTGTACAACGTTTCTTATCACAACCTTTCCACGTAGCCGAACAATTTACAGGTTTAAAAGGTGTATTGGTAGACATCAAAGATACCATCAAAGGCTTCAATATGATTATTGCAGGTGAAGTCGATGAATATCCAGAAGCTGCCTTCAACTTAGTAGGTAACATTGATGATGCTATCGAAAAAGGCAAGAAATTATTAGCAGAAGCAGTTTAATTTAGATATTAGACCATAGGTATGAGATAATAGACTTTCGATTATCTCATATCTATTTGAAAACCTAAAGTTCTCAAATCTCATATCTCAAATCTTATATCTAAGAATAATGAAATTAACAATTATCACTCCCGACAAATTAGTATACGAAGGCGAAGTAACATCTGTTACTGTCCCTGGCTCTGCGGGCTCTTTCCAAATTTTGAAAGACCACGCGGCAATTGTTTCTACTTTGGAAGATGGAAAAGTAATTATTCAACAAGGTAAAGGTGGACAAGAAGTGTTCATTAAAGGTGGCGTCGTGGAAGCAAAAGACAATGTCATTACCGTGCTTGCTGAAGGAATTATCGGAGATTAAATCAATTGATTTTAAAATATTGAAAAGCTTCCGATAGAAATATCGGAAGCTTTTTTTTTAAAGTTTTTTTGACAATTTCTTCATTTTAGGAAGAAAATTGCCCTTTGTAACAAAAAATAATTTTTTGACCATGTAGACCAATTTTAAATACGGTATACGACTAACAAAATTTAAGACCGAAAAAACCAAATAATAACAGTTTAAAATTTTTTAAAACTATAAAATTTAAAATTTTATTCTAAATAGAAAATTAGCACTTTAGCTATTGCCAATTATTGTAATTCCTGCTACCTTGAGGAAATGAAAATCGAAGGTTTTTACCGAGGCCTGAGATAGCATGATTTACCAGCAAAAAACCAAAAGAGGGAATTATTTAAATAAGGGAAATTTTGGGTTATGAAATATTACGACAAGAACACATTGATTTATTTAGACGGAGCTTTTGTAAAAGCTTCTGAGGCTGCATTGAATCCCTTTGCACAATCGCTTCATTATGGCTACGCTGTATTCGATGGTCTACGTGCGTACAATACCCACAATGGCCCGCGCATCTTTAAGGCGGACAAGCATTTTGATCGATTAAAGAAATCTTGTGAAGCGGTTGGAATTCCTTATCAATGGAGCAACCGTGAGCTAATTGATAAATGCTATGAGCTTTTGGCCGTCAACAACTTACGGGAGGCTTATATCCGCCCGCTAGTGCTCACAGGCTCCAATATGCACCTGACCTCCTCTACGGAAGCTAATCTGATGATTGCCGCCTGGGAATGGGGACCTTATCTTGGTCATAACCTGCTACGTGTATGCATCTCTGATATCAAAAGACCTAATCCCAAATCTTTTAAAACTGACTCGAAGATATCAGGGCAGTATGTAAACTCAATTCTGGCAACAACAGAAGCGATTAACAGAGGTTTCGACGAGGCACTTATGCTTGACCATGAAGGTTTCGTCGCTCAAGCTTCCAGTGAAAATATTTTTATTGAGAAAGATTTCAAAATCTATACTCCACCGGCGAAGAATATATTTCCCGGCATTACAAGGCAGACCGTTAAAAACATCTGTAAAAAGTTGAATTTCGAAGTCATTGAAAAACAATTGACGGTAGAAGATATCTATACTGCAGATAGCGCATTCCTATGCGGTACTGCAGCAGAAATTATCGGAATCAAACAAGTCGACGATGTGATCTATCAAGAAGAGTGGGAACACAGTATAGGTGCGTCGATCCAAAGAAGATATAAAAATTTAGTATTAGAGAACGAAAATTATGAAGTCATTATCTAACGGCGAAAATGCAATGAACAAATACAGCCGTACATTTACACAAGACGAAACGCAACCTGCTGCTAAAGCGATGCTTTATGGTATCGGTTTGACAGATGCCGATATGGATAAGGCGCAGGTCGGTATTGCCAGCATGGGCTATGATGGTAATACGTGTAATATGCACCTAAATGATTTAGCACAAATCGTCAAAAAAGGTGTTTGGAACAATGACTTAGTGGGTTTGACCTTTGGCACTATCGGTGTCAGTGACGGTATGAGCAACGGTACAGATGGTATGCGTTACTCATTGGTCAGTCGTGATGTAATCGCTGATAGTATCGAAACGATCTGTGGTGGTCAATATTACGATGGTCTGATCTCTATTCCTGGATGTGATAAAAACATGCCCGGTGCTATTATCGCAATGGCCCGTTTAGATCGCCCGTCTTTAATGGTCTATGGTGGTACAATTGCACCTGGACATTATAAAGGTGAGGAATTAAACATCGTCTCTGCTTTTGAAGCCTTGGGACAACGTATATGTGGTAATCTTTCCGACGAAGATTATGAGGGTATCATCAAACATACCTGTCCTGGAGCCGGTGCTTGTGGTGGTATGTATACTGCAAATACAATGGCTTCCGCAATTGAAGCATTGGGAATGAGCTTACCTTATTCTTCTTCTAATCCGGCAATCTCTGAAGCAAAGAAAAATGAATGTTTAGATGCGGGTAAATACATCCGTACCTTACTGGAAAAAGATATTAAACCTTCTGATATCATGACACGCAAAGCATTCGAAAATGCGTTACGTGCCATCGTTATCTTAGGAGGAAGCACCAATGCGGTACTTCACTTTATTGCAATCGGCAAAGCTGTAGGCGTTGACATTTCTCAGGATGACTTCCAACGTATGAGTGATGAAACTCCTGTACTGGCAGACTTTAAACCTTCTGGTAAATACTTGATGCAGGATCTTCAACAATATGGCGGAACTCCTGCCGTAATGAGATATCTCTTGGATGAAGGTTTATTGCATGGCGATTGTATTACTGTAACCGGCAAAACTGTTGCTGAAAATTTAGCTGACGTAAAATCCATTATGGCTTATGATCAGCCTATTATCAAACCGTTGAGCGACCCAATCAAAGCAACAGGACATTTACAGATTCTTTATGGAAACCTAGCTGAAAAAGGCTCGGTAGCGAAAATATCGGGCAAAGAAGGTGAAAAATTTACCGGCCCTGCACGTGTATTCGACGGTGAACATGACTTAGTCGCTGGTATTGCCTCGGGTAGAATTAAACAGGGAGATGTGGTCGTTATTAAAAACGAAGGCCCAATAGGCGCTCCAGGTATGCCTGAAATGCTTAAACCAACTTCGCTAATTATCGGTGCTGGTTTAGGTAAATCCGTGGCATTGATTACCGACGGTCGTTTCTCCGGTGGAACACACGGCTTCGTCGTAGGTCACATTACACCTGAATCTTACAAAGGTGGATTAATCGGCTTGGTACATGATGACGATATCATCGAGATTGACGCTGTTAATAATACAATCAATGTGAAACTTTCTGATGAGGAGATTGCAAAACGTCGTGCAGCTTGGGTACAACCTGCACTAAAAGTGAGCAAAGGTGTGTTATACAAATACGCTAAAACCGTTGCTGATGCATCAGAAGGCTGTGTAACAGATTTATAGGAAATCAAAAAATGGAGACTCTTAGCATCTAGAGATTTAAACAAACGAAATCTCAAATCTAATGTCTCCAAATTTAATATCTAAATACTAAAAAGACTGAATAATCAACAAAACTAAAAAATCAACGTAATGAGTACACTGGAAATAACAGAAAATAAGGCTGCTACCAAGCAGGAAACTCCGACACAAATTTCGGGATCGAAAGCTGTTATGGAGGCCTTATTGAGCGAAGGAGTTGATACCGTATTTGGCTATCCAGGTGGTGCAATTATGCCCATTTATGATGCCCTTTATGATTATACGGATCGTTTGAAACATATCTTGGTGCGTCATGAGCAGGGAGGAATCCATGCAGCGCAAGGTTATGCAAGAACTTCTGGTCGTACAGGTGTCGTCTTCGCGACGAGTGGTCCTGGAGCAACAAACCTAGTTACTGGATTGGCAGATGCCATGATTGACAGTAACCCGATCGTCTGTATTACAGGCCAAGTCTTTGCTTCACTATTGGGAACAGATGCATTTCAGGAAACGGATGTCATGAATATTACCGCACCGGTCACCAAGTGGAACTACCAAGTCACTGACGCAACTGAAATTCCAGCCGCACTCGCAAAAGCATTTTATATTGCCAGCACCGGTCGTCCAGGCCCGGTACTGATCGATATCACCAAGAATGCGCAAATACAATTGTTCGATTACTTCGGTTACGAAAAATGTAATCACGTACGCAGTTATAGACCTGCACCACAGGTCCGCAAAGAGTATGTGGAACAAGCTGCTGAATTAATCAACAACGCAAAAAAACCATTTATACTTTTCGGTCAGGGAATTATTTTAGGTAAAGCCGAGGAGGAATTCAAAGCTTTTATCGAAAAGACGGGCATTCCATCGGCAGCAACTGTCATGGGATTGAGTGCCCTCCCAACAGACCACAAACTTCATGTTGGTATGCTAGGGATGCATGGCAATTATGCACCAAATGTCATGACCAATGAGTGTGATGTTTTAATCGCGATCGGCATGCGCTTCGATGACCGTGTTACAGGCCGATTGGACAAATATGCCAAACAGGCGAAAGTGATCCATTTGGATATTGACCCTGCTGAGATCGACAAAAACGTACAAACTACAGTACCGGTATGGGGTGACTGTAAAGAATCACTTCCAATGCTTACCGAATTGGTAAATGCTGTGGATCATTCTGCATGGTTAGCACAATTCCGTCAGCTTGAACAGGAAGAAATCAAAGAAGTCATCCAAAATGAACTTCACCCGCAAACGGATATCATGACCATGGGCGAGGTAATCAATGTGTTGAATGAATTGACTGGTGGTGATGCCATTATCACAACAGACGTAGGTCAGCATCAGATGGTGTCCTGTCGTTATGCTAAATTTAACAACAGTAAATCAAATGTAACATCAGGTGGACTGGGAACCATGGGCTTTGGTCTTCCAGCAGCGATCGGCGCCTGGTACGGCGCGCCAGAGAAAACTGTCGTCGCGATCATCGGTGACGGTGGTATTCAAATGACCATTCAGGAATTGGGAACCATCATGCAGTTTGGCGCTAAGGTGAAAATTATGATCTTAAACAATGAGTTCTTAGGTATGGTACGTCAATGGCAACAACTGTTTCATGATAAACGCTATTCATTCGTGAATATCACTAGTCCTGACTTTGTTGCAGTTGCCAAAGGATATTATATCGATGGACAGAAAATTTCAGAACGCAAAGATCTTCGTAATGCCCTTCAGACCATGCTTGAACACGATGGTGCTTACCTATTGGAAGTTATGGTAGGAAAGGAAAACAATGTATTCCCGATGGTTGCACAAGGAACATCCGTATCAGAGATCCGCTTAAAGTAAAGTTTAAAATGGAAAAACAAGAATATACCATTACCCTATATACAGAGAATTCTATCGGTCTTATCGGCAGGATCTCAACGATTTTTTCAAGAAGAAAAATCAATATCGAAAGCTTGAATACCTCCCCTTCCGAAGTAGAAGGCATACATCGATTTACCATTGTCATTACTGAGGCAGAAGATGTTCTACGTAAGCTTTGTCGTCAGTTGGAAAAACAGATTGACATTCTTAAAGCTTACTATAACACCAATGACGAAGTGATCTGGCAAGAACAGGCTTTATATAAAGTCCCTGCTGACGTTGTCAATGAGAAGGTATATGTTGAACGTTTACTACGTCAATATGGTGCCAATGTGGTTGTGATCCGTAATGATTATATCGTTTTTGAAACTGCAGGTCACCGCGAAGAAATTGATAAGTTGACCGACGAATTGACAAAATACGGATTGATCGAATTTGTCCGTGGTGCCCGTATCGCTATCATTAAAGATAGCGCTGGTTTCCACTCCAAATTGGTGCAGTTTGAAGCAAAGGAACCGTCAATAGAAATCGTTGAAAATGAATATCTCGACAAACGGGATGATGTATTTACTATGTAATCAGATGCAAGAAACATTTAAATTTATCTTACAGGCACGCCAAAAATTCATTGAATTGGTGGATAGTCTTTCCATAGAACAACTCAACAAAATCCCTACTGGATTTAATAATAATATTATCTGGAATTTCGGACATATCGTGGTGAGTACACAGACTTTAGTCTATGTTCGTACAGGTGTCAAAGCAGACAGCTCCTGGGTGAAATACAACGAGGATTACAGAAAAGATACCAAACCCACACGTTTTGTGGAGCAGGCTGAAATTGACGAACTAAAAGAAATTGCCATCAAAAGCATCGAACAGATCGCCAAAGACTACGAAAATGGTGTTTTCGGAGAGATTACTTCTTTTTCTACCGCGACCTATGGTTATCCAATGGATACAGTTGAAGATGTTATCGCTTTGACCTCTGGACATGATAATGTTCATTATGGCTATGCTTTGGCACAACGCAGATGTTTGTAAATTAAAAAAATAGAAATTAAAAAATAAAAAGAGAAGAAAGAAAGCTGGTAAGCCATAAGCTTGAAAAACCAAAATCTCAATTCTCATATCTCATTACTCAATACTAAATCAAAACAATGGCAAATTATTTCAACACCTTACCGCTTAGAGAGCAGTTAGAACAATTAAGTCACGCTGAATTCATGGACAACACCGAATTCACGGATGGAGTAAATGCTTTAAAAGGTAAAAAAATCGTAATTGTAGGATGTGGTGCTCAAGGCTTGAACCAAGGTTTAAACTTAAGAGATAGCGGATTGGATGTATCCTATGCTCTACGTAAAGAAGCTATTGAACAAAAAAGAGATTCTTGGAAAAACGCTACGGACAATAACTTCAATGTAGGAACTTATGAAGAGTTGATTCCAACAGCAGATTTGGTCATTAACTTGACTCCAGATAAACAACATACTTCGGTTATCACTGCAGTTATGCCGTTAATGAAAGAAGGCGCAACCCTATCTTATTCACACGGTTTCAACATTGTTGAAGAAGGCATGCAAATCCGTAAAGACATCACGGTAATCATGGTTGCTCCAAAATGTCCAGGATCTGAAGTACGTGCTGAATACCTTCGTGGATTTGGTGTACCTACTTTGATCGCTGTTCACCCAGAGAATGATCCTCAAGGAAAAGGATGGGCTGAAGCTAAAGCATACTGTGTAGGAACAGGTGGTCACAAAGCTGGTGTATTGAAATCTTCATTCGTAGCGGAAGTAAAATCAGATCTAATGGGTGAGCAAACTATTCTTTGTGGTTTGTTGCAAACAGGTTCTATTTTATCTTTCGACAAAATGATCGAAAAAGGAATTGAAGCTGGGTACGCATCCAAATTGGTACAATATGGTGTTGAGGTAATTACTGAAGCCTTGAAACATGGTGGTGTAAGCGGTATGATGGACCGTTTGAGCAACCCTGCAAAAGTAAAAGCTTTTGAGATCTCCGAAGAACTGAAAGATATCATGCGTCCATTGTTCCAAAAACACCAAGACGATATCATGTCAGGTCACTTTAGCAAGACGATGATGGAAGATTGGGCAAATGGCGATGCTAACTTATTGAAATGGAGAGCTGAAACAGGTGAAACTGCATTTGAAAAAACGCCTGCTGGTGATGTTAAAATTAACGAGCAAGAATACTTCGACAATTATACCTTGATGGTCGCCTTCATTCGTGCTGGGGTAGAATTAGCATTTGAAACAATGGTTGAAGCTGGTATCAAACCAGAGTCTGCTTATTACGAATCATTGCACGAAACACCATTGATCGCAAATACGATCGCACGTAAGAAATTGTTTGAAATGAACCGTGTTATTTCTGATACTGCAGAATACGGTTGTTACCTATTTGATCAAGCTTGTAAACCTTTATTGGCTGATTTCATGAAAACTGTTGACACAGATTTAGTAGGTAAAAACTTTAACGAAAACAAAGATGCAGCAGTTGATAATGCCCAATTAGTTGTTATCAACGAAATTTTACGTGATCATCCAGTAGAAATCGTTGGCCGTAAATTGCGTAAAGCAATGACAGCAATGAAAGCAATCAAAACTGTTTAAAAATTTATACGAATTATTTGTTTTTTAAAGCCGGATAGCATATTGAGGTGAATTCAATCCATAGATATGCTCCAAAATCATGAATATTTCGTAATTTAGTATATTGAAATCAGGGTGATATTGAGACATTTACAATATCACCCTGATTAAAATAAAAATAACATAAGAGAGATTAAAAAATGTCAAAAACATTAGTAGAAAAGATTTGGGATGCTCACGTCGTCAAGCGTGAAGAAGGGTTTCCGGATATTATATATATCGATACTCACTTGATTCATGAGGTTACTTCACCTCAAGCTTTTGATGGCCTACGCAAAAGAGGAATTCCAGTCTTTCGTCCAAAGCAAACGGTAGCTACTGCCGACCATAACGTACCGACCCTCAACCAACATTTACCGATCAAAGAAGAGTTATCGCGATACCAAGTCGATATGCTGACCAAAAATTGTGCTGAATTTGGTATTGAATTATATGGTTTGGGTCATCCTTATCAAGGGATTGTACACGTAATTGGTCCAGAGTTAGGTATCACACTACCCGGTAAAACGATGGTCTGTGGGGATAGCCATACCTCAACACATGGTGCCTTTGGAGCTATTGCTTTTGGTATTGGAACTTCTCAGGTTGAACAGGTCTTTGCGACGCAATGTTTATTGCAGTCCAAGCCCAAAACAATGAAAATTGAAGTTAATGGTACCTTGCAAAAAGGGGTTGGCGCAAAAGATATTATCCTCTATATTATCGCCAAGATTTCTGCTGCAGGTGGTACAGGCTATTTTATCGAATATGCCGGTTCAGCAATCCGCTCTTTGAGCATGGAAGCACGTATGACCATCTGTAACATGAGTATCGAAATGGGTGCACGCGGTGGACTTATCGCACCGGATCAAATTACATTTGATTATGTGGAAGGTCGTGAATTCGCACCAAAAGGAGAAGAATGGGATAATGCCTTAGCCTACTGGAAAACATTGTATTCAGACGAAGACGCCATCTTTGATAAAGTATTGACCTTTGATGCAGCGGACATCGCCCCGATGATTACCTACGGTACAAATCCAGGCATGGGTATGGGTATTGCAGAACATATCCCAGCAACAAATGCACAACCTGAATCAGAAAGACCATCGTATCAAAAAGCCTTAGACTATATGGGCTTTAAGGATGATTCAACAGTCTTAGGTAACCGTGTTGATTATGTTTTCATCGGAAGCTGTACCAACTCCCGTATCGAAGATTTACGTGAAGTAGCTTCATTCGTTAAGGGAAAACAAAAAGCACAGGATGTCGAAGTATGGATTGTACCGGGCTCCAAGCAGGTAGAAAAACAAGCCAAAGAAGAAGGCTTGGATAAAATATTTGAAGCGGCTGGATTCCAATTGCGTGAGCCTGGATGTTCGGCATGTTTAGGGATGAACGAAGACAAAATTCCTGCGGGTAAATATTGTGTTTCGACCTCAAACAGAAACTTCGAAGGACGCCAAGGCCCAAATGCGCGCACCATGTTGGTATCACCACTGACAGCAGCGGCGGCAGCAGTAACTGGTAAAGTAACAGATGTTAGAGAGTTGATCTAGTATTGAATAGTGAGACATGAGAATTGATTTAATTTTGACTTTTTAATTTTTGACATGAAAAAATTTGAAACTTTAACATCACAGGTAGTTCCATTACCTATTGAAAATATTGATACTGACCAAATTATTCCAGCACGCTTTCTAAAAGCGACCACACGAGAAGGTTTTGGAGACAACCTGTTCCGTGACTGGCGTTTTGATAGTGAAAATCAGCCCAAAGCAGATTTCGTATTGAATAGCCCAACCTACTCAGGAAAGATATTGGTTGCCGGTAAAAACTTTGGTTGCGGCTCTAGCCGTGAGCACGCTGCATGGGCAATTCAAGACTATGGCTTTGATGTTGTCATCAGTTCGTTTTTTGCAGATATCTTTAAAGGTAACGCCCTTAATAATGGTGTATTGCCGATACAGGTTTCGGAAGAGTTCTTAGCGAAAATCTTCGAACTGGTACACCAAAATCCAAACACAGAGATTATCGTTGATCTCGAAAAACAAACGGTTATGTTAACAGAGACAGGTGACCAATTTGAATTTGAAATCAATCCATACAAAAAATCATGCTTGATTAATGGATACGATGATATCGATTTCATCCTTAATCAAAAAGATTTAATTGAATCATTTGAAACAACAAGAAAATGGTAGACCCAGTCGTCCATATTGCCAATTTAACTATTCAGCATGGTAAAGATACCGTGCTGCAAGGTTTAAATTGGCAAATTTTCCCTGGTGAACAATGGATCTTAGGTGGTCCGAGTGGCACTGGAAAAACAACGCTTGCGAAAGCAATTGCGGGACAACTAAAATATGAGGGTACCCTATCCTTCCATCTAGATATGGATAGCCCCTTGCCAGCTATTGTGCATTACGTCTCTAATTGGTTTCAATTTACCAATTTGGAAGGTGATCGCAATTTTTACTACCAACAACGCTACAATAAATTTGCAAAAAACGATACACTAACGGTTTTTGCGGAATTAAAACATTTTGCAAAGGAACAACAGCTATCCTTTGAAGATGTAGCACCTTACCTCTCCATCTTTGGATTTGAAAACTTCAAAGATCAACAGTTGATCGAACTTTCCAGTGGCGAACATAAAAGGCTACAGTTGGTCAAAGCGCTATGGCTTCAACCTCAGCTATTGATTATTGACCAGCCTTATACTGGACTGGATGTACAATCCAGAAAAGATCTGAATCAGGTCTTTGATCAGCTTGCAGAAAAGGGTGTATCACTCCTGCTTATCAGTAATGATGACGAGCAGCCTGATTGCATCAATCGTTTTGCTGAAATCCAGGATGGAAAAATAGTCATTCGTCAAAACAATAGCGAAATTTCAAAAGGAATACCACGAAAGCGAAAGGAATTACCTTATTTCTTGCAACAATCGCCCAAAGTCTCCGCTCCAACCATGGTAAAGATGAAACAGATTCATATTTCTTATGGAGAGAAGCAAGTCTTAAAAAACATCGATTGGGAAGTTAAAGCAGGTGAAAAATGGTTGTTGCAAGGACATAATGGTTCTGGGAAATCGACTTTATTAAGTCTGATCAATGGAGACCATCCGCAGGCCTATGCAAATGATATCCACCTTTTTGGTAAAAAAAGAGGATCAGGAGAAAGTATCTGGGAAATTAAAGAACATCTTGGTATAATTTCTCCCGAATTACATTGGTACTACGATATGAATGCCAATGTAGGACAAACAATCGCTTCGGGGTTCTTCGACTCGATGAGCCTCTATCAGAAATTGGGGTACGAGCAACAGCAGAAGCTGGATCAGGTACTTCATTTTTTCGATCTCAAAGAAGTGAAGCATAAAACATTAGGATCTTTACCCTTAGGCCAACAACGGTTAGCCTTGCTGGCCCGCACCATTGTAAAACATCCCGAATTGCTTATATTAGATGAACCATGTCAGGGATTAGACAAGGAACAATCGCAATATTTCAACGATGTGATCGATGACCTGAGCAAGAATGGCCAGACCCTTATTTATGTCGGTCATTTCCAAAGCCAATTACCAACCTGTATAGACAACAAGATGGTGCTGGAAAAAGGTGAAATTAAATCCGTAGAACGAGTTATCCACAAAAAAGAGCCTTTATCAACATAGAAATTGTGGAAAACGATAATTAACAATAGATATTTAGACGATAGATAATAGATATTAGACAATGGACATGAGCGGATGGATATTCAAATTTTATAACAATAGCATCTCCATACTCATATCTCTGTACGCAATACTAATAAAACAATGAAAAAAAATATATTAATCATCCCTGGAGATGGCATTGGCCAAGAAGTAACAACATGGGGTAAAAAAGTTTTAGAAAAGATCGGTGAAAATTATGGTCATGAATTCAGTTTTGATGAAGCGATCATGGGACACACAGCGATTGAGGCTACGGGCAATCCGCTTCCAGATGAAACGCTAGCGAAAGCCAAAGCATCAGATGCAATCCTTTTCGGCGCGATCGGACATATCAAATACGACAATGATCCATCTGCTAAAGTACGACCTGAGCAAGGCTTATTAAAGATCCGTAAAGAATTAGGTTTGTATGCTAATCTTCGTCCTATCCTTTTATTTGATGAACTATTAGATGCATCAAGTTTAAAGCCTGAAATCCTACAAGGAACAGATATTCTTTTCTTCCGCGAGTTGACAGGTGACGTTTATTTCGGAGAGAAAAACCGCAATGAGGACAATACCTTCGCTTCGGATTTGATGAACTACCACCGTTATGAAGTAGAGCGTATCGCGCGTAAAGCTTATGATGCTGCCCGTACCCGTAACAAGAGATTATGCTCAGTTGATAAAGCCAATGTATTGGAAACTTCCCGCTTATGGAGAGAAGTTGTTCAAGAAATTGCGAAAGAATACCCAGATGTTGAAACAGAACACATGTTTATCGACAATGCAGCAATGCAATTGGTTAAGAATCCGAAGAAATTTGATGTCGTATTAACAGCGAATCTTTTTGGTGATATCTTGACAGATGAAGCATCTCAGATCGCGGGATCAATGGGTATGTTGGCCTCAGCTTCAGTCGGTGATGGTACAGGTTTCTTTGAGCCTATCCACGGTTCGGCACATGATATCGCAGGCCAAAATAAAGCGAATCCACTTGCCTCAATTTTATCAGCGGCATTAATGCTTGACATTAGCTTTGGTCTTCAAGAAGAAGCAAAAGCAGTTACCAATGCTGTTGCTGAAACACTAAAAGCAGGTTGGAGAACGGGAGATATCGCCAATGCCCACACCGAAGCTTCTAAAGTCCTAGGTACGCAAGAAATGGGTGAAAAAGTATTAGCGTTTATTAAATAGTAATGAGATATGGGTAGGGAGTTTTACTTCTTACGTTTTTTTATAAATCTTTTGAATTAAGAAATTATGTTACACGATCCTAATCATCTTTACATCTTCGACACCACATTACGTGATGGCGAACAGGTACCAGGATGCCAATTAACTACTCCAGAGAAAATTGAGATCGCGAAGGATTTAGAAAAACTAGGTGTCGATATTATCGAAGCTGGTTTTCCTGTTTCCAGCCCCGGAGATTTTCAATCTGTAGTAGCGTTATCCCAGGCGGTGAATGATGTTATTATATGTGCATTAACCCGTGCTAATCAAAACGATATTGACGTAGCTGCCGAAGCATTGAAATATGCCAAGCGCCCACGTATCCATACCGGTATTGGTTCTTCAGATATGCATATCAAATATAAATTCAATAGTACACGTGAAGAAATTTTAGAGCGTGCGGTAGCGGCGGTAAAACATGCTAAATCCTATGTGGAAGATGTTGAGTTTTATGCAGAGGATGCGGGCCGTGCAGATCTGGAATTTTTAGCTAAAATGATTGAATCAGTTATTGCTGCTGGCGCGACAGTGGTGAATATTCCAGACACTAACGGATATTGCTTACCAGACCAATATGGTGCTAAAATCAAGTATCTTAAGGAGAATGTACGTAATATTGATCAAGCAATCATCTCTGCTCACTGTCACAATGATTTGGGCCTTGCTACAGCCAACTCCATTGCCGCGATACAAAACGGCGCCCGTCAGGTAGAATGTACCATCAATGGTATCGGTGAACGTGCGGGTAATACCTCATTGGAAGAAGTTGCGATGATCCTTAAAGTACACAACCAATCTTTCGGTAGCTTAACTTCAAATATTGATAGCCGTATGTTTACCTATCTATCACGTAAAGTGAGTGAAATGATGAACATGCCTGTGCAACCCAATAAAGCGATTGTTGGCCGGAATGCCTTTGCCCATAGTTCAGGTATCCACCAAGATGGCTTCTTAAAACACCGCGAAAATTATGAAATTATCAGACCCGAAGATGTAGGGCTTGACGAAGCAGATATCATCTTAACTGCCCGTTCAGGAAGACATGCACTTAAACACCATTTAGAGCGCTTGGGTTTCCATCTTGAAAAAGATGATCTTGCGGATTGCTATCAACGCTTTTTGGTTTTGGCCGACGAAAAGAAAAATATTTGTGATGATGACCTAAAAAGCCTCATCCAAGAAAAGATATAAAAAAAGGAAAGGCTGCTGATGCAGCCTTTTTTCATCAAGAACATATTTTTTAAGAGGATTCCACAATCACATGTATAAACTTTTTTGTTCTATACACTCGAGGTCTTTTTCATAAAAATCAACTAAATTTAAATCAACTTTTAAACACAGTATAGGTAGAATCTCTAACATAGCGGTGGATATCTCCGCTTTCTTTACTACCTTCATTAGACATATCATCTAACTATGGATCTATCAACCCTAAACATCGATTCCGAAGCTACACTTGAGCGCATCAAATCTGTGGTCAATCGTACACCGCTACAGTATAATCGGCATTTATCCGAAAAATATGACGCCGAAGTCTATCTCAAAAGAGAAGATTTGCAAGTTGTACGTTCTTATAAATTGCGTGGTGCCTACAATAAGATTATTTCGTTGACCGATGAAGAAAGACAACGTGGTGTGGTCTGTGCAAGTGCAGGCAATCATGCCCAGGGTGTAGCCTTTTCATGCAATAAATTAGACATTAAGGGTGTTATATTTATGCCTGGACCGACACCTCGTCAAAAAATCTCGCAGACCGAAATGTGGGGTAATGGCAATATTGAAATTGTATTGACCGGAGATACATTTGATGACTGTCAAAAAGCCGCTCTGGCGTACACGGAAGAACATGGTATGACTTTCATTCCACCATTTGATGATCTCAAAGTTGTGGAAGGACAAGGTACTGTAGCCGTTGAAGCATTGCAGGATCTTCCTGATATGGATGCCATATTTATTCCGATCGGTGGTGGTGGACTTGCTGCCGGAGCAAGCTATTACCTGAAAAGCAAAAACAAAGCGATTAAGTGCTACGGTGTAGAACCAGAAGGCGCACCATCAATGCAGGCTGCACTTGAACACGACGCACCCTTTGAATTAGAGCACATCAACAAATTTGTGGACGGAGCTGCTGTAAAAAAAATAGGAGCCACAACCTTCGCTATTGCTAAGCAACTCCTCGATGATACACGCTCTATTCCTGAAGGTAAAATCTGTACCTGCATTTTGGAGTTATACAATAAAGATGCAATCGTCGTTGAACCCGCAGGCGCACTTTCTGTTGCCGCATTGGAGTTCCACAAAGATGAAATTAAAGGAAAAAAAGTAGTCTGTATTATTTCAGGTGGCAACAATGATATTGACCGCATGAGTGAGATCAAAGAACTGTCTCTACTTTATGAAGGATACAAGCACTATTTTATCGTACGTTTCCCACAGCGCCCCGGTGCATTGAAACTTTTCGTTTCCGAAGTTCTTGGCCCTAAAGACGATATCACGCGGTTTGAGTTTATCAAAAAAACAGAACGGGAAAGGGGCCCAGCCCTAGTCGGCATTGAGCTCAACAAGCCTGAAGACTACGAAACATTGATCGCACGGATGAAAGAATACAAATTCGATGTCATTGAAATCAATAAAGATCAAACATTATTTGAGTATCTGGTCTAAAAAATAAAAAGCTGCGATTTAAATGCAGTAAACAAAGAAGCACATTCAAAATTAGAGAATGGACCACAGCCCAAAAGTTTTCTGTCTAACTTTTGGGCTGTATTATTATGAGCGAACTTAGATCTGAAGATAAACTCGCCATTTTTTTTATGGACTAGTTTGAGTAATACCAGGAAAATGGAACTATATTTATATTTTCCACAGGATCAAAAACTGGTTTGAACAATTTGCCCAGTCGTTTATATCTGTTAAAATTAATGCTATTTTCATCACATAAAAATCTTATATTTAAGTGTTTAATCAAAAATAAGAACAGATGAGAGTACTAATTTTAACGATTTTGACCCTAATCGGTCAACTTAGCTTCGCCCAGACAGACAAAAGCAAACGTCCAAGTCCTCCAGACAACACCAAGGTAACAACAACCGATGGTGTTACCATCGACATCAATTACAGCCGTCCTTCACTCAAAGGTCGCAAGCTCGGTGTTGATATTGTTCCTGTAGGTGTAGTTTGGCGTACAGGCGCCAATGAAGCCACTACGATCGAATTCAATAAAGATGTATTGGTTGAAGGAAAAAAACTAGCCGCTGGGAAATACGGTCTTTATAGTATCCCTGGAGAACACGAAACAACCCTTATGTTCAGCAAAGTGTGGAATCAATGGGGAACAAAATATGACGCCAAAGACGATGCGCTACGCGTTTCGGTCAGTAATGGTAAATTGGATAACAGTCAGGAGCAGTTCAAAATCAATGCGACTCCCGAAGGTAATATTTCACTGGAATGGGGAGAATATGTCATTCCTTTTAAGGTCAAAGCAAGTAACTAGCTGATACAATAAGTCCGTTTTATAAAAATAGGCTACCGGTCAAAGTACAACTGGTAGCCTATTTTTATATGATCGAAAAGCTTTTATATGGTCAAAAACAGTTCGTATGGTTAGTCAATAATCGTCTTTTCAGTGACGGTCTTGTCTGTTTTATTCAACCCGTACTTTACCATAAAGGTATTATATTCCTCCTCATCACGATTCATTTTATCATACCAGTTCTTTTTCAGGATAAGTGTAGTAATACCCAGTATCAAGATTGTTGTGAGCAAGCCCTGTCCTTGTTTGATCACAATATACATTGGCACCAAGGTCAGACAACATTGCCATACTATACCAACAGCCACGTTGACCATATCCCGTTTAAAATGATCATTCTTCCTGAGATCAGGGTATTTCTCTAGTGCTTTTTGATGAATCGGCCCCCAAAAACCCCAAGGGCGTACACGCACATAAAAGTCTACTAGCACTTCCTCTTCGGTAGGCCGGGATAACCATGTCCCTGCAAAACAGCCAAACAAAGATAGGACAAACAAAAAAGGGAAGAAATATAATGGCAGTGTATCCGGAAAAACCTGCGGTAATATGATCGCTCCAAATATACCCGCTAGCATTCCCCAGAAAAAACCGGCACCATTAAAACGCCACCAATGCCATTTCAATACATTTGCTGCAATATAACCGCCATATAACGCGGAGACTATCCATTGTAAAACGGAGTTTATATTCTGCACATATAAGCCGATAATAGTACTACAGACAACCACAGCGATTGAAACAGCATAACTCAGACGGATCTGCTTTTTGGGAGAAGCAGACCGGTACATAAACTTCAACAACACATCATTTACAAGATAAGCCTGAGCAGCATTTATCGTTGAAGCAAATGAAGACATGAATGCCGCCAATAGCCCTGCCAACAATAGCCCGGTCAACCCAACCTTTCCGAAGCGGCTGATAGCTTTGGGCAGGATAATTTCAAAATCCATCTGATTGCCCATATGTGCAAATTCATCCCGAAAAAATACTAGCGCTAATACCGTGAACCCCATAATCATCAGATAACGTGGGATAAGTAGGATGACCGACACCGAACCGCTCATTAAAGCCGCCTCCTTAGGGGATCTACAGGCCAATATCTTCTGCATGTCATAGTTGGCCGCCGGTCCTGCCATGCTCATAAATATCCCTTTAAATAGCATCATCATGACAAATACCGTAAAAAGATTATATTGATCATCGGCGATCCGGTCCATTATGGAGGGAAGTAAAGTACTCCAATCCAAATCCAGGTGCCAACCGAAGAAGGGGGAGTCCCAACCTTCTGGCGTGTTTGCTGCCAATAGTTCGGGGCTAACTTGCTGCATGGCAATAACAGCGATGGCAATCCCCGAAATAATCATAATACCAAACTTGACCATATCCGCCCACACAATACTATGCATCCCACCAAGCATGACGTAAAAAGTCGTAATCGCTGTAAAGAAAATGCCATACAATTGAGGGGCCATCGCCGGATCAATCGCCAATGGAATAAAGTGGGATACCTGTTCCCATGGAAAAAAAACTTCCATGAATTTCCCTATACCGATAAAGCCGTAACACAAAAACCCCATTACCGCAACTATGGCATATAGAATGACGATCGTATAGGCTCCGTCAGCTCCCCGACCATGACCAAAACGTGTACGGATCCATTCTGCTCCAGTCAGGACATTGGATCGTCGCAACCAGACCGATAAATAGACCATCAAAAAAATTTGATTGAAAACAGGCCATAACCAAGGGATCCACATGCTTTTTAATCCATATACAAAAGCAAGGTAAACCATCCACATGGTTCCCGAGATGTCGAACATACCCGATGCATCAGAAATACCGAGCATATAATAGGGAAGCGTTTTTCCGCCTAAAAAATAGGAATCAAGATTCTTGGCTGCTCGCTTTTTAAGGATCAAACCGATGACAATCATCGCAAGCAAATAACTGACAATGATAACTATATCTATTACGGAAATTTCCATGAATATTCTTTTCGTGGTCATCCGCAATCTACAATTATATTTCTATTTCTCCAATTGATCAATCACGACCGAAACAGGGTAATGATCAGATATCCCTTCAAGTGCAGGACCATTATGCACTTCCACCTGTTTCACATGAGATGCTAAAGGTTCAGACAACAAAATATAATCAAGACGTTCAGAAACGGCCCCCAACCGGGAGTCTCCCCATTTCCAATTGTAAAGCGTCGCTGCAGGGTAGCTGGCACGTTTGATTTTAGGAAATACGTACCGTCCGATACAATCGTCAAAACCAGCAGCCAGAAAAGTTGATAATACACGATAGTCAAATCTACTGCCGTTCATATTGCCATATTGCGGATGCTCCTGATCCCATTTTGTCAAATTCGCTTTCAATACAGACTGCGTTTCCAACCAAATGGCATCCAATGGGGAGTAGGCATTCAGATCTCCCATAATAATACAGCTGTCCAAGCTATTATTCTTTACATATTCCACAATTTGTCTTGCCTCTCCAAGTCTATATTTCCAGGAAAAAGGGCTTAGATGTGTTACGATAAGATCTAAGTTTTTGATCTTCACATGTAGCATCCCATGCCAAAACTGATCTACTTGTGCTTTTACAAGCCTGATCGGATAACGTGAGGAAATACCGACAGGGTAACCTTGCTCTTTTAATAAAACCGTGTAAGTATGTCCATATGCTTTAGCCAATTTTGAGAGATCTGTTTGCTTAAAATCGACCAGTTCCTGCAATGCCACAATATCAGGCTGCTCTTTTCGAATCCAATCACTAAATTTATCCTTTCGATCCTGCTGTTTCTCAAAACCATTCCAGATATTATAAGAGATAATTTTTAAGCTCTCCGATTCTTGAGCCCACACAGAAAATGCTAAACTACAAAGACTGATCAAAGCGAGAATTTTAACACAAACATTCTTTAACATAGCATTGGTTTGTTGATTGCCCATTTTTTTTATTCATACATTTTATTGCCCTGTTGCTAAAGTGTACTAAGCACGCTATTTTCGGCATGCTATTTACGATCATCTATTGTGGTTCGGGTACACTTTGTATTTCTTCCTGATCCCACACTATTGTGAGAGATGACCAACCTCTCCCCGACTTTTATTATTTATATAGTGCATATTATGATCAATCAGATTAATCACCTTGCGCAATGATTCTGCTGAGCGGAGTCCGTCTGCCGGTGTATTCAGGCAATAATCCAGCAATTTGGTTACGGAAGAAACTGCAACATGAGTCCGCGTATCGCTGGAGGCGTAATAAATATACACGGTACCATCTGCATCCATAATCCAACCGTTAGAAAAAAGCACATTGGAAACATCCCCCACCCTTTCCTCGCCTTCGGGAGCCATGAGATAGCCCGCGGGTTCCTCAATTAATTCACTTGGATCCTCTAGGCTCGTGAGATAAAGGTATAATACATAACGTAAGCCCGCTGCAGTCCCCCTGACTCCGTGTGCGAGGTGCAACCAGCCTTTCTCCGTCTTTAGTGGCGCCGGTCCCTCCCCATTTTTAAGTTCCTTGATCGTATGGTAAAAACGTTTATTAATAATCTTTTCCTCTTGGATAACAGCTTTGGTGATATCCTCCACCAAGGCCCATCCAATGCCACCACCGCTTTTTGCTAGAATAAAATCGTCCTGGGGGCGTGTATAAAACGCGTATTTTCCTTCCACAAACTCAGGATGCAGTACCACATTGCGTTGTTGACTGCCAGCCTTTAAATTAGGTAGGCGTTCCCAATGTATCAGATCTTTTGACCGGATGATACCTGTAGAAGCAACGGCGCTAGAAAGATCGCCTGGAGCAGCATCAGACGCACGGCGTTCACTGCAGAAAATTCCATAGACCCAGCCGTCGTCATGTGCCGTAAGCCGAAGATCATAGACATTGGTTTCATCAGATTCCGAATCTGGGAGTACGACAGGATGATCCCAGAAGCGAAATTGATCTATTCCATTGTGACTTTCGGCAATTGCAAAGAAAGACTTTCGGTCGACACCTTCCACGCGAACGAATAGCAGGTACTTTCCTTTCCAATAGATTGCTCCAGCATTCATGGTTGAATTGAAGGCAATTCGTTCCAAAAAATGAGGATTTGTCAATGGATTGAAATCGTAACGCCAGGTAAGCGGAATATGTTCTTTGGTGACAACAGGATTAAAATAACGCGTGACAATTTTTCCCGGACTGAATAATCCAACGTTTGCTTTTTCTAATAATAAACGTTGTGTTTCGATAATATAAGCTTGCTGGCGCTCAAAGGATTCGGACATAAAATTACGTAAGTTCAAAAAAAGTTATTTATAAATTCGAAGGATAGAGTGGCATACGTGTTACCCGGTGAAATGCTGAGCCGCTGCCGGTGGCAATTTCAAGTTCAAACAAAACTTCCTTCGTCTTCGGATCGATTTCCATCACGCGACCTCCATTCCCTATACTTGTTTTCACCCCCATACCGGGAAAGAATAGAATATTACCAGTCTGTGGCAGGTATTGTATCCCCGATAAAGCTTGAGAAAATGCATTTGCCCCTCTTTCTTTTCCATAAGACCAAAGTTGTTGCACTGTTTTCTTAGCCGCATCAATTTTATATTCGACTACTCGGCTATAATTGTTCACACCTGATCCAAAATTGGGGATCCAGCTTCGGTTGTAGCCATTATCAAAAACTAAAATACGATCTTCGGAAAGTGCCACTGGTGTATGAGGCCCCCAGGGCCAGTCAAATCCCGCGATGCTTGCATCACCATTGATGACAGCAGGATCGGTAATAACTGTACCATCCTCAGTAATAGGTTTCAGCAACAACGATTGATAATTGGCACCCCAGAATTTATGTGGAGAAATCATCCATTGAGTCTGTCCTGCGTGGTTAAAACGCACAATACCCTGATAACGTAAGGTCGCCAATAAGTCATTTCCTATTTCTGCGATGGAGTTGTTGTGTGCCCAGTTATTTGCCGTCTGCGAAAACGCAGGAGGAGTAATACCGTCAGGTTTTACGTAACGGGTAGTATCCAGCTGCTTGGCCAGATCCCATTCATTGACCAAGCTCTCTGTTTGGGGATTCAGTTCAATGATGTGGTCATTCATTCGGGGTTGTCCATTAACTAAACGCGCGGCTGTTTTTGTCACTGTTATTAAAAAATTGCTGTTGGCAGCCTCTGTAATTTCATGGTGAAAAGTATAGCCTAATTTCCTTAAATCCCATTGACGCTTCAAGTTACCGAACATGTCAACTTCTACAATGCGCGGTTCAGATTGGTCACCCGCAATGAATGTTCCTTTTTTTGTCCGTTTCAATCCGATGGATAAAGATAGCTTTTTCAACTCCGGCGATTTTTTAAAATCCAATAACCAGCGTAGTTCGCCTTCGTTATCGATCATATAAGGCAGAGATGCGTCTATCTCGCTCATGCCGGGATAGTTCACTAGGTTAACTCCAGGTTCCATCTTAGCGGGCTCCGCTTTGATACTTTTCCACCGCGGAAAGTCCTGTATTTCGATAGCATTTGTCTGGATATGTATCGTGGTACTGCCTCGTTCTATCCCCTTCATACTGGTAAAGGTTAGTTCTACCACATTGTCGTAATCGGGATATAGCCCAAAGATAGGTACTCCTTGCTTCGGCGTATCATCTTGGCATAAATGGGTAATATTGCCCTGATCACCGTGTTTCCCCCGTACGGTAACTTTCACCCGACCATAGGTAGGCAGCCATACATTAACCAAAGCCGCCAATGGATTTAAACCCGAAGGGTTAAGTTTTATACCTTCAACTATAAAGCCAAGGTCTGTACCCTTGCTGGGCACAACCAGTTCCGAACCATCACTAAAAGTAATCTTAGTTTGCCAGCGTTCCAGCTGCGGTTCCACTTTTGCAATTTCCTGCAAAGAGACAGACACCTTTCCACCTTCAAAGTTGAACACATAGTTTTCTTTACCTTTCGTAATGTCAAGCAGCAGCTCTCCCTTATCAACCCATTCATTCAAAGACTGTTTTGAAGGAATCTCTAACACAGCATCCCTATTCCTGGCGCAGGAATAAAATAGGATAACCATCATTCCTAAATATAGATAAGGTATGATGTTCCTTTTTTTTAAATAATTAAAAACACAAGTAGCTGACATAGTTTATATTGCTGATAGATCCTAGGTGTTAAGATTAATTTTTCGGAGGAGCTTTTCAGCTCCTCCGAAAAATTGATAATTACTTCCACAACGGATGTTGTTCTATTTTGGTATTGGTATTCAATTCGTCCTGTGGTATAGGAAGATAGTAATGCTTAGGCCCGAAATTATTGGCCCCTTGCTTTTTGTTATCCACAAAAATCTTCTTCATGTCAGCATACGCAAACCAACGTTTTAAGTCAAAGAAACGATGTCCTTCAAAGAAAAACTCCAATTCATTTTGCTTCATGATTTCCTTCATCAAATCATCTTTACCACCCCAAGTCTTATTAGCCAATCCTGCACGATTACGTATACGTTTAAGGCTGGACGAGGCATCTGCAATATTTCCATTCTGTGCACAAGCTTCAGCATGTAACAATAGTACTTCAGAAAAACGAAACACCCGTAGATTGTTGTTGTTATTCTTAGCGGGATCATAATGAGAGTTGGAACCCGCAGCATTCATATAAGCATTGGTGTACTTATTCATCAAGAAACGCCCCTGTTTTCCATCAATAGTTGGAAAAGCTTTTTCAAGCTCTTCAGGAGAATGTCGCTTAAATTTCTCTTTACATTTCTCCCAAACATCATCAAAAGTCTGATTACCATACCATTTACCATCAACAGCCCCAGTCTGGTAATCCGAATATTTCCATAGGAAACTGGCATTCATACGTTTGTCGAAACGGGTATCGGATCCTGTTGGTCTCTCCTCAGCGATAAAATCACGTATAATAGCCGGTGATGGCATAATCTTGAACCATGCTCCAGTACCATCAGGACCTACAAAGTTAGGCAACACCATACCCAAGTGCGAGTTTGGTTGATCATTCCCCCATACACCACCACTACTCAAGGTACCATCGTATGCCAACTCCCATACCGACTCTTTGTTAAACTTGGTCGTATGTTTGAAATTATCCTGATAATCAGCTACTAAATCATAATTATAAGGTGAAGAAAGTAGTACTTTCAGTTCTTTTTCGGCTTCGCTATATTGCTTGGTATACACTAATGCCTTACCTAGATGTGCAATCGCAGCTCCTTTGGTAACACGTCCCAATTCGGATGCTGGTCTATCCACAGGTAAATTTTCTTTAGCTACTTTGAAATCGGCAATCACCTGCTTCCAGATTTCAGCCTCCGGTGCAGATGCCGCTTCTCCTGGTTCCGCATCATCTGTAGCGACCGTCAAGCGCAACGGTACGTCACCCCAGTTGGCGGCCAATAAGAAATAGTACATCCCTCTTAGGAAACTCACTTCACCGATCAGTTGCTTTTTCTTGGCTTCATCCATAGGCACTTTATTTATATTTTTGAAAAATACATTCGCCCGGTTAATACCTTTGTATAAGCTCCCAAACTCACTATTACCCGTGGAGGCGCTATTCAGAAAATTAACAAATTCCCAGGTAAAGGCTTCTTCCCCGACCAGAAAAAACGTATCATCCGCCCGATTCATCGTCTGATACCCACTCCATGCGCCATAATAACCCGACATCTGGTTACGAATAGGTGAATAAACAGTTGCTACAGCTGATACCGCATCGTTTTCATCCCTCCAAAAAACAACATCCACCGGCTTATTGGGATTCGTTTTGTCCAGAAAATCCTTAGAACAGCCTGTTAGCGACAGTCCCACTACTACCGCAATTGTATATTTATTGATTAAAAATTTCATAGTTGTATTTTAAAAATGCTAAAATTAATGACTAAACATAATTATGTCGTTTAGAAGCTGGCTTGCACACCAAACATAAAGGTGCGTGCCAAAGGGAAACGACCATAATCTGTCCCTGCGGTCATCGTACTGGACCCACCGCCATTCTCATCGGAATTGATTCCCAGATCTGGCGTGTATCCCTTATACTTTGTCGAAGTAAACAAGTTGTCACCAGCGAAAAAGATGCGGGCACTTTTCAATGCCGCTTTGCTCAACACATTCTGTGGCAATGTATAACCTATCTCCAGGGTTTTTAAACGGAAGAAAGATCCATTCTCCAACCAACGGTCAGATGTACGACGTCTATTGTTATTCGGATCTTCACGCGTGTAGCGTGGAATATCCGTATTGGTATTTGAAGTTTTCCAGGAGTTCAACAAACTTGTCGCATGGTTATTGACCTCATTGGTTGATTCTATACGCGCCCGAGTATAGTTATATATTTTATTGCCAGACACTCCGTCAAAGAAAACGCCCAAATCAACGCCCTTATATTCCACATTACCTCGGATACCATAAGCTAGCTTAGGAAAAGGGCTTCCTAAATACTGGGCATCTTGATAATCTGTGATTTTTCCATCATCATTGAAATCTACAAAACGAATATCTCCAGCCTTAGCATTAGGCTGTATAACCGTACCATTCGAACTTTTATACGCCTGTACTTCAGCATCAGACTGGAAAATACCATCAGTCTTAACCAACCAGAAACCTCCTATAGGATAGCCAACTCTCGCCCAGGTAATATCTCCTTCAGCATGCGGATTAAAACCGGCAAACTCTTGTATAGAACCTAGGGTCACAGCCTTCATATTGTTCTTGACAGTAGATGCATTAACAGAAATATTGTATTTAACCGCGCCTATAGCATCCCGAAAACTGGTCAAAAATTCAAATCCCTTGTTACTGATTACCCCAGCATTCATTACCGGAGTACCACCTAAACCCGATGAAGGCGCGCGGTTGATTCCCAAAAGGATGTTCTTAGTCTCGCGCACATAATAGTCAGCACTAACGCTCAATCGATTATTCAAAAAAGCCAGATCTAAACCAATGTCACTGGTTTCGGTTTCTTCCCAGGTCAAGGCATTGGGGGATACCCATTCGTAGCCCGGAATAGCACCTAGCCACAATTTGCCTCCCTGAATGTAATTGATACCATATTGGGTAGTGAACTGTGTGGTGTAGTTACCGATATTCTGGTTACCCAAACGACCATAGCTGGCGCGAATCTTAAATTCATTGACCGTTTTCTTAGCGGACTCAAAGAAGGCTTCGTTCATCACGTTCCAACCCAAAGCAACAGAAGGAAATACACCATAGCGATGACCTTCTGCAAATTTCGAAGAACCATCGCGTCTTATGGTAGCAGTCAGAAGATAACGGTTGTCATAGGTGTACATCAAACGACCAAACTGAGAAATCAACGCATCCTCTTGAAGGTTACCATTGGTAGACTGCTGATCCATTGCTGCGGCATCGATAGCATCTGTACCTAATGGAATATCATAACGTCCCAAACCAAATCCACGGTTATTGTTTTCCTGCGCTGAATATCCAGCCAAAACAGATAGCGTATGCTTTTCAAATGTACGATCATAGTGTAAAGTGTTTTCAATCAACCACTGATTGTTGAAAAATGCACTTTCCCTCAAATAAGATTGTATTAATTTATCACCATACACATGTGGTTCTGCCTTTTTATTATAATTACGTCCTGTAGTACGATTGGCCCCAACATTCAACCTATACTTCAGTCCTTTAACAAAAAGGTCAACCTCCGCATAACCGCTAAGCATAATATCGGTCTGATGACGTTGGTTGTTGTACAAATTGAGGACGCCAACAGGATTTTCGATATTTTTCATCCAGGAAGAATGAGTGCCGTACCCTCCCAATACCGCCGAATCATATACAGGAACCAAAGGGTTCTGGCGCAAAATATCGGTAATCGTCAATTCTGATCCCCGCTGTTGATCCCCATTCTTAATCAAGAATGTATTCCCCAAGCGTAGATGGTTATTAAACAGGCTAAAGGTATTTTTAGTCCGTAGATTAAAGGTTTTGTAATCTGTATTCAAAAGTATCCCTTCCTGAGCCATGTAACCAGCAGAAACACTATAAGTTGAACGTTCACCTCCGCCTGCAACATCCACATTAACTTTATGCATAGGCGCCGCACGGAATACTTCTTTCTGCCAATCCGTATTAGCTGTCATCGCTTCGGCACTCTGAGGCAGTAACTTATTCTCTTTCTGAAAATTTTTCCATTGTGTGGCGTCCATAAGATCCAACATTTTGGAAACCTTTTGCACACCTGTGAATGCGTTTACGCTGAGTGTAGTGGCTGTGTTTTGCCGACCGCTTTTGGTGGTCACAATAACTACACCATTAGCGGCACGTGAACCATAAATCGCTGCTGCTGATGCATCTTTCAAGACTTCCAGAGAAGAAATATCATTCGGATCCACCAAATTGATGTCCCCAAATACACCATCTACAACATAAAGCGGTGTATTGCTACCAAAAGAGCTTAAACCACGAATAGTCACGTTCAGTCCCGCTCCGGGAGCTCCCCCCGCATTGGTCACGGATACCCCCGCAACACGGCCTTGCAACGCTCCCGCTGTACTTTTAGCTATATTAGACTGTAGATCCTCCCCCGATACAGATGCCACAGCACCTGTCAAATCGCGTTTTTTTACTGTACCATATCCAATAACAACAACTTCATCCAAGTCGGTTCCTGATTGAAGCACAATACTATAAGTTGATGCATCATTGACAAGAATCTCCTGTTCCTTCATCCCCACATAGGTAATTTTTAAGGTTTTCCCTTTCTCAACATCAAGTGCGAAGGAACCATCAGCATCAGTTTTTGTCCCCCCGGTGCTACCTTTGATGTTTACAGTGGCCCCCGCCACTGGCTTATTATCTGCATCGAGGACTTTCCCTCGTACTTTTTGGGATTGTTGCGCCCAAGCAAATGTGCCATAAGCCGAAAGTAAAAGCAGTAGAGCTGTTTTTCTCATATTTTGTGTATTTAAGGTTTACAATAAATAGATAGATTGTATATAATATGTCTATACTTAATTTGGTATGCTATTATTGGTCTATAGGACGAAATTAGAGAAAAGGAAAAACCAAGGATAGCAAGATCAGGTCATTTGTATTGTACTTTTAATTCATATTTCCAACAAAGGAATCGCAAAAAAACAAACGCAAACGATTGCGCACTCCAAAAAAGAAAAGAGATTAATGAAAAAATGCATTGGTTCAGCACGAAATACAATGCACTGAAAAACAATGTATTAAAAACAAGTCAACAGTGATTCATTGAACTCTGAACTCATTTTTATTGAATTATTTCACAGCGTTGAGCAACGCGATGCAATCGTTTGTCAGACAGCATGGTCATTGTCAGACAAATTGCCTTTGCTTACCCATTGGTATCATTATGTATGAAAAAATGTACTCAGAATCTGAGTATAGGGGTAGGTTGCAACTAGATCGCTAGATAATCATCTGCTGTTTCCGCAGGCTATTTCTGTATTCAATCGGGGTTATCCCTTTTTTCTTCTTGAATACACGGTAGAAATAAGAAACACTATTAAAACCACATTGCTCGACGATGTCAGCAATTGGAGTCTCCTCTTTTAACAATCGAACGGCCATATTGATCCGGAAGTCAAGTAAGTAGTCGGTAAAATTTAATGTTGTAGCCGATTTTAAAAAACGAGAGAAGGTCGATTTGCTCATGTTCATAATCGCAGCTACCATAGGCAGGCTCAATTCTTTGTTGATATTCGCAACGACATACTCTTGTAGCCGCCCCATAAGCAGCTCACTATTGCTCAAGACCGAATTTGTCGCCGTAGATAATACACGGATATCTTCACCTTTTGACAGTTCATACAGCAGGACAAGCAGCTTCATGACCGAATAAAATCCATCGCGCTCCAAGGTCAATATGCGAAGCAAAGGAAGCACCCGATCTACTGTATCTTTTCCGAAGACAACCCCTCGCGACGCTTTTGACAAAAGCTGCTGTATACTTGCAAATTGCTTTTTGTCCAGATATTGGTCAATAAGCGATGGATGAAACTGTATGGTGATTTCATGGATATCATTGGACTGACATTCACCATCTTTCCAGGCATGTTCAAGCTCTGGACTCGCAATCAGTACCAGATCTTGCTCACCGATCGTTTCTACAGAATTACCAATGATACGCTGTGCACCGGAGGCACCCTCCACATAATTGAGCTCGTATTCGGGATGGATATGCACCGGAAAAGTGAAAGAAGATTTTCGCCTGTCAAAGACCACAAAGCAATCATCGGAGGATAATGGCGATTTTTCTCGAAATATATCAGGTCTCATAATTAGTTCTTTAAGTATTTTTCAAGGAATTGATCTTGCTCCCATAGGAGGTGAAAGATATTCTCCTTCGCTACATAACCATGGGCCTCACGCGGCAAAATCACCATGCGCACGGGTGCTCCCAAATTCTTTAAGGCCTGAAAATAACGTTCTGTTTGTAGGGTAAATGTTCCCGGATTATTGTCCGCTCCACCATGGATGAGCAGCAATGGCGTCTTCATCCGATCAGCACTGACAAATGGAGACATTGTCATGTACAGCGCTGGATCATCCCAAAAGTTACGTTGCTCACTTTGGAAACCAAATGGTGTTAATGTCCTGTTATAAGCTCCCGAACGCGCTATCCCAGCTGCAAATAATTTTGAATTAGACAATAAGTGTGCAGTCATAAAGGCTCCATACGAATGCCCACCCACAGCAACCTTTTTTCGGTCAATATAACCCAATTTATCCACGGCATTGATTGCCGCTTCCGCATTAGCGACCAATTGCTCAATAAAGGTATCATTTGGTTCTTTCTTTCCCTCTCCTACAATTGGAAATGCGGCATTATCCAAGACCGCATAGCCTTTTGATACCCAATAAATAAATGATCCATAACTTGGAAAAGTAAATTCCTTTGGGTTCGCCGTGCTTTGGCCAGCCGTATTTTTGTCTTTATATTCTCTTGGATAAGCCCACATCAATAAGGGCAATTTCTCCTTGTTATTTAGGTCATAGCCAGCCGGCAGATATAATGTACCCGAAAGCGCTACCCCATCCTTACGTTTATAGTTTAAGATTTCTTTGTGAACTTTTTCAAGCGATTTAAATGGATTTTCCAATGTTGTCAATGCAACCTGTTTGCCTGATTTCATGTTTTTCAGGTAATAATTTGGATAGACTGATGCCGATTGGAGCGAGATCAACAATTCACCGGTTTTTGGATTTACAATCTCTCCAATCCGTTCCTGCAATTCAGATGCTGCCGCCGTATATAAGCGTTTTTTCTTTAACGTTTGCAAATCCAGCTCTTCCACAAAAGGAAACTCACCTTCTTTGGTAAAGCCCTTGCCTACAAATAGGACTTTGTCCTTGTCCATATACATACTGTATGTTCCAAGGGCATTTTTTTGCTGATATACTGTACCCGGATCATTATAGACATCTTGGCTGTTGCGATCATACAACAACTTGGATTCCCCAGTGGAAGGATTAACGACAAAGGTTTTCGCATTACGTGTATCATACCATTGCGAATGAACCAAGGCATATTTATCGTTTCCCCAAACAACCCCTGCATAGCGATCTTTAGTTTTGAAAATCAGCTTCCCCGCACCAGTATATGGGAAGTCCAATGTATAAAGCGCATCGCGAAATTCTGCCGGTTTGTTGGCATCACCACCATCCAAGGCTTCAACATAAGCTAAGGTTGCCGGCTGGTCGTCACGCCACTGCAAAGAACGCCTACCCGGACGTGTAGAGGAGAATCCTTTTGGCATGACCTCCGTTAAAGGCACTTCATTAACCAGTGCAATCTCTTTTCCCGATAGATCGTAGATCCGCGTCTGTTGTGGAAAACGCGAAGCTGGCACCACATAGGAATAGGGTTTAGCGATTGTTGTTACCATCACATAGGTACCATTGGGCGAAAAGACGACCCCAGTATAGATATCTTTATCTTTGAATTTGGAAATCGTCCCATCTAGATCCACAAACTGTAGATTGGATTGTACCAATGTTTCAAAATTCCGTTCGTCCTGTGGATTCTTCAATAAATCTTGGTATGTCCTGAGTTGAGATACTTTACCATCGCTTGTGGATACGACCGGTCCCGTGGGCAGATCCTTGGCAGGATCCAACAAAGCATTTTTTTCCTTTGGTAAGGCCGTGATAATTAATCGTGTTGAATTGCCCAACCACTGAAAAGGCGCATCCAATGTTGCATTCAGATTATAAGCTGTCAATTGTTTCACTCTCCGTGTTGCTAAATCCAGTACAAACAGTGCGGTTCCAGATTCATTTGTATTGGTAAATGCCAAACGGTTATTGTCTGGGGAGAATGCAAAATTTGACAAAGAGGGATTTTCTGGCATTCCAACAAAATCTGTTTCTTCCAACTGTTGTCCAATTTTCTTCAGGCCAATCTTATTAAAAAAGACTGTCGAACTTTCCATATTTGTACGCGGATTGATACGCAATCCGGCCAATTTCATTTCTTCCTGTCCCAGATCCTCCAAGCTCTTATAGGTCGACCGGTAGGTGAATAACATCCATTTGTTATCACTGGACATTTTTATCTGAGGTGGTCGAATAAAATCGGCCAAAGCCAAAATTTCGGAAGTTGGTTTTTGGAAAGTGATATTCTCCTGTGCATGCGTCTTCAAACACAATAACAACAAGAGAGCATAGCATAGCTTCTTCATAAATTTATTTTGCATATTAGGGCAATAAAATGTAATAAATTTATGAAAAAAAACCAAGTATTGTAGCCGTTTTATGACACTAAAATTAAACTTAGATTGTTTCGTAAAAAACAGGTAAAATTTCTTGATTTAAAGTTATCCACATTCATATCACGCACTATAACAGACACTTAACACAACCAACTAGCAGTAAACGCATCCTATGACAAACTTTTACCCAAAATGTGGAAAAGTCAAACTACCGCTTCGCAAGAAAATATATGATATTTGTTAAGCTAATGAAAGAATTGGCAATTCAACGAAGTAACGACCTTTCTTTTTCTATGAAGATTGGATAAAAAAAATAAACATACAAACATGGCAAGAATTATCAAATTTGAGAAAAACGATTGTGCTCCTTGTGCACAAGTATCGGCTTATTTGGATCAAAAAGGTATCCAATATGAAACGGTTAATCCTTTTGATGAACCTGACTTGGCCGCAAAATTCAAAATCCGTACGGTACCAACAGTAATCGTATTGGAAGATGAAGAAATTCAACACCGTATCATTGGCTTTAAACCAGAAGAATTGGCTGCCATTGCACTTTAATAAATCGAAGGTATCATTAAATTAAAGACAGCAGTATGATACACATTTATTACGATTCCAGAACGGGTAACGTACAGCGTTTTATGGATAAAGTCGCACAGATCACTGGCTGGCAGATCCATAAAATCAGCGCTGACCTTCAGGTAAATCACCCTGGCCATTTGGTCACATTTACCACAAATTTTGGACAGGTGCCCGAAAACACAAAACAATTCATGAAACGAGAAGCTAAAAATATCTATTCCGTAACCTCCAGTGGCAACCGCAACTGGGGTCCAAATTTCGGTTTGGCAGCTGATCGTATTTCACAGGATTTCGACATTCCACTGGCATTCAAGTTTGAACTGTCCGGAACAATGGAAGATATAAACCAATTTATTGACATCTTAAAGAACTTTTGCGATGGTAGCAAACGAAGTAGCAAAAAACTGGATATTGCTTAATAATGAAATCATGATTAAGCATGATGACGAGTTCAGCTTACATAAAGATAAGGAAGCTGTTCGCGCATATTTCCTGGAATATGTAAATAAGAACACTGTGTTCTTTTATACATTGAAAGAAAAAATAGACTATTTGATAGAAAACAACTACTATATTGATTTTTACCAATGGTTTACATTTGAAGAAATGGAAGAGGTATTCAATTATGTGTATGCTAAAAAATTCCGTTTCGAATCCTTTATGGCCGCCTTTAAATTTTTCCAGAGCTATGCACTTCGCGACGACTCTGGTGAAAAATTCCTAGAGCGCTATGAAGATCGCGTTGTTGCTGTATCCCTATTCTTAGCACGAGAAGAAGGTGTAAAAAAAGCAATAGAATACGCCGAAATCATGATCAACCAAGAGTATCAACCTGCTACACCAACATTCTTGAATGCAGGTAAAAAACGCTCTGGGGAATTGGTATCCTGTTTCTTGGATGAAATTGGTGACAACCTGAACGGTATCGGTTATGCGGTTGATTCAGCAATGAAATTATCCTCTATCGGTGGCGGGGTTTCATTCAATATCTCCAAAATCCGCGCACGTGGTGAGGCGATCAAAGGTGTTGAAGGTCGTGCAGGGGGTGTACTTCCGATCATGAAAATCATGGAAGATACCTTCTCTTATGCAAACCAATTGGGACAACGTCCTGGTGCTGGAGCAGTATACTTAAATATCTTCCACTCTGATATTGAAGAGTTCCTTGATTGTAAAAAAATCAATGTGGACGAAAAAGTACGTATCAAATCACTTTCAATCGGCATTATCGTTCCGGACAAATTCATGGAGCTAGCCGAGAAAGATGAGCCTTGTTATTTGATCTACCCACATACAGTAGTACAAGAGTATGGACAATTCTTGGATGAAATGGATATGGACAAGATGTACGATGAGTTGATCACCAATCCAAATGTCAAAAAGAAAAAAATCAACGCACGTCATCTGTTGGTTAAGATTGCACAGACACAAAAAGAATCCGGTTACCCTTATATCTTCTTCAAAGAAAACACCAACCGTGTACATGCTTTGAATGAAATTGGTCAGGTGAAATTCTCAAATCTATGTACCGAGATCATGCAGGTATCACAAGTATCCGATATCGAGATCTATGGCAAGCAAGATACAATCCGTTATGGTATCTCCTGTAACCTTGGTTCATTGAATATCGCTACGGTGATGGACAACAAACGCATCAAAGAAACGGTGAAAACAGCGATGCGTGCGCTAACAGTGGTCACTGATGTAACCAACATAGATATGGTACCTTCGATTGCAAAAGCAAACCGCGAATTGCACTCCGTAGGACTTGGTGCGATGAACCTACACGGTTACCTTGCGAAAAGCTTTATAATGTACGAATCTAATGAAGCCTTGGATTTTGCCAATACGTTCTTCATGATGATGAACTACTATTCATTGGAAGCATCCATGGAAATTGCAAAAGAACGTGGAAAAACATTTGTTGGATTTGAGAAATCAGCCTATGCAGATGGCACTTATTTCAATAATTACATAAACCGTGATTACATTCCAAAAACAGCTAAGGTAACTGAGTTGTTTGAAGGTATACACATTCCAACTGTTGAAGATTGGTTAGAATTAAAAGCAAAAATCAAAGAACATGGTATCTACCATGCGTACCGTTTGGCGATTGCTCCAAATCAATCAACTTCCTATATCATGAATGCGACAGCGTCTGTCATGCCAATTGTGGATATTATTGAAGTGCGTGAATATGGTGATAGTACCACTTACTACCCAATGCCATATCTGACCAACGATAACTATTTCTATTTCAAATCGGCATATGATATGGATCAGTTCAAAGTATTGAAATTGATTTCGGTTATCCAACGTCATATTGATCAAGGGGTATCTACAATTTTGCATACCAATTCGAAAGACTCCACAAGAGATTTGTCTAGATATTACATCTATGCACATAAATTGGGATTGAAATCCCTTTATTACACACGAACAAGAAAATCGACCATCGACGAATGTGTCTCTTGTTCAGCCTAATCTTGAGATTTTAGTATTTGGATATATAATGTGAATAGGTCAAAAGTTGCCAAGTTATCGGCAACTTTTGGCTTAATCAACGGATCAGAAGTTCAAATACATGATAATAAATGCCTAATACTTTAAAATAAAAATGAGTAAAACATATAAAGCTGTCAATTGGAATACTCCCGAGAACGATTATGTATTGATGTTCTGGGAACAAAACATTCGTCAATTCTGGATTGACACCGAATACATTCCATCAAAAGATATCGATAGTTGGAAACGTATCAGCCCAGAAATGAAAGATGCCTATAAAAAAGCATTAGGTGGTTTGACCTTGTTAGATACCTTGCAGAGTCATACAGGTATGCCAAAAATCATCGACCACATAGATACTTTACAGAATAAAGCTGTATTATCCTATATGTGTATGATGGAAGCTATTCACGCGAAGTCATATTCAACTATTTTCACAACGGTTTCAACGACAGCTGAAATCAATGATATCTTCGAGTGGGTTCAACAAAATAAATACCTACAGTACAAAGCACAGATGATCGACGGCTATTACCGTGCTATCGATAAAGAAGATGCTTCTGATGAGGAAATTTATATGGCTATGGCCGCTTCCGTATTGTTGGAATCTTTCTTGTTCTATTCTGGATTCTTCCTACCATTGTGGTTATGTGGTCAAGGTGAAATGGTTGCTTCGGCTGATATCATCAAGAAAATCGTTGCTGACGAATCCATTCATGGTGTATTCGTAGGATTGATGGCACAGGATCAATTCAAAAAATTAAAGAATCAAGATCAGGTAAAAGCACGTTTCTTGGCTTTACTTTATAACTTGTATGAAAACGAGTTGAAATATACCGAAGAGATCTACACTGAAGTAGGTTTGACTGCAGAGGTGAAAGAATATGTTCGTTACAATGCAAACAAGGCATTGATGAACTTAGGTTTTGATCCGATCTTTGAAGTAAAACAAGTCAACCCAATTGTATTGAATGGCTTGAATACAGAAACGACACAACACGACTTCTTCTCTAAGAAATCGACAAACTACGAAAAAGCGACAGAAATCGTCCATTTAAAAGATGATGACTTCAAAATGGATGTAGTTGTTGATATATAACGATTATCAATAGAGCCAATAAAAAATCCCCAGAAGCGAAAACTTCTGGGGATTTTTATTTCTACATTGTCTGTTTTCTATTGATACGTATTTTTTCGTCAGGGTATTAATGAGCTCACTACGCTCAGTTTATTGGCCAGAAAGAATATTCAGTCAATTTTCATAGCTGTTGGTGCTCGTGAAAGCATGAAGGTTTTATTGGGCAAATGTATGCTATTGCTGAAAAGCTTTTATTGCCTGACCACGCCAAGCAGCATCAAGCGGTGCGCCAAGCAACCAGGTTAATGTAGGTGCGATATCATAAATCATGACCGTCCCTTTGATCTCTTTACCTTTTGGTACCCCGGGTCCAGTCATAACCCAAGGAATCTCAACTTCTGCCAACGATTTGCCACCATGTCCTTTACCCGTCCCGCCATGGTCCGCAGCGACAACAAAGATCGTTTCATCAGCGATACCAGCGTCCTTGACCGCTTGTTGTAAGGTCCCTATCCGTCGGTCAACATTTTTTAGTTCAGCGTAGTATTCTGGCGTATCGTGCCCTATATTATGACCAACGCCATCAGGTTGGTCGAAATGCACAAAAGTAATAGTCGGTTTCTCTTTTTTGATGATATCGATGCTAGTATTCAATGCTGCTTCGTCATCATCCTTCGTATTAATTATTTTTTGGACCACCTTATTATCAATTAAATACCCTATCCCAGGCCAGCTATGTACAACAGCAAATTGAGCTTTAGGATTTTTCTGAGCTACAGCATTAAACAAAGAGGGAAACATCCCATTTTCAGTTTTAGCCGTTGACGGAATTTCAGGAGTCTTACTATCCCATTCTGTATAACCATGTGTTGTAGGTCCAGCCCCCATCAGCATAGAAGCCCAGTTCACTGCACTAGACGAAGGGAGAACGGTGCGCACATGGGTACTATAAGTTCCCTCCTGCATCATCATTTTGAGATTTGGCATTTCAGCTTTAGGTAAGGCATAAGCACCGAATCCATCGAATCCCACTAAAACGACATGTTTGATTTTTTTACTTTGTGCCATCGAGCCACTAGTAGATAGACCTATCAAAAGGAATGGCAATAATAAATTTCTAATTTTCATAATTATTGAGCTTTCAAAGACTTAATAATTCAAAAATAAAAACTTTATTCTATCTATTATGTTAAGTAAACATTATTTAATATACCTAACCAACATGTTACAGAAGAATCTAGCGCATAAAAAAACCGCTAGAAAAAATCCTAGCGGCTTTCTTAAAGACATTGTAGCCAATAATAGACTGATTTCCGTGATTTATTATTTTATTTGAATACTAATAACCCGGATTTCGCTTTAAGTTGGGATTAATAGACAATTGATTTAATGGAACCGGAAACAGCTCCTATTGATATATTGCTAATTTTTTAAACCAGTAACTTTTTCAATAAGGAATGGCCATCATAAGGACGGCCATTTCTTATGGTATGTATTGTCTATTGATACCCTGGATTCTGGGTCAATTTATTGTTACGTTGGATCTCATCAGGAGAAATTGGCCATAACAAATCAGTTTCTTTAAACGTTGCTCCGGATCCGTTCTTTGCACCGACTAAAGGAACAAAATCTATTTTTCCGGCTTCTGTTGTAGAGATTACAGGGAACATTTTCGTCCGTAAGATATCATCCCACATTTTGAATTCCAATGGGAATTCACGTAAACGTTCTTTCCAGCATTCCTTGACAAAATCGTCAGCGGATAATGTTTGCAGTTCTGTTGTCAAGTCGGCAACAGTTTTTCCTTCTGTATTTGCGCGAGCTTTTACCTGAGCTAGATAACCAGCTGCTTCTGCATTAACGCCAGTTGATTTCGCAATCCCCTCTGCAGCGATCAACAAGGCCTCAGGAAAACGGTAAAAATTCCAGTCCTTTGTTCCACGTCCTGTAACCGTTGCCGCTTGCTCATCAAAATAATACCATATGCCCGGTACATCCGAAGTCCAGGTTTTACCATTTACTGGATTGGTATATTTCCAATGGAAAAATTGATTTGGCTGAATACGTAGGTCTTTCGCATTATAAACATTCAAAAATTGATCTGTCGGACCATAGATCCGTTCAAAAATTGAGTATTTGTCAAAAACAGAAGTCGCCGAAGAACTAAAAGCATAGGTTGTCCACCAGCCACTATTGTTGATGGTCGCATCATACTCTTGTGCATAAATCACCTCTTCTAAATCATCTGTTGTCCGCAACTTATTATAAGCACTATTCAGTTTCAAATCTGTGTTATCGGTCATCTTATGAGCTGAGCTAATAACAATCTTTGCTGCTGATGCAGCATCAGCATACTTACCCTGTTGCAAATACACATTGGCTAATGTCATTGCCGCAGCATATTTGGTAACACGGTGTTGATTTTTTGCAAATGTAAGCGCTGGCAAATCTGCTACTGCATCTTTCAGATCTGCTTCAATCAGCTCATAAACCTTAGCAACATCTGTTCTATCTAAATAAAGCTCGTCTGCCAGTGTCTCATTCGGTTTTACTGATAGCGGAATTGCGCCAAATGTCTTGACCAGATAAAAATAATTATATGCTCTAAAGAACTTTGTCTCAGCCAATAAAGATTTCTTCTTAGCCTCATCCATTGTGATTCCAGGAATGTATTTGATACCTGCATTAGCAATATTAATCGCTTTATAGCTCTCATCCCAAATGGTATTCATGGTGCTCGATACAACACTGGTATTTTGCTGTCTTGTCAGCTGTCTCGCAAACAGACAGATTTGCTCCTGTCCTTCATAGGTATTGATAAAATAACCTGTAAGCATGGTATTTATCGAAGCTGTTGGTCCCACATAGGCGCTCGCAGCAACCGAATAACGTTGTGGGGCCCCACGACGATAAAGCGAATTCACCGTAGCTGTTGCTTGTCCGTCATTGGCATAATACTGTTCCAAAGATAAATTGGATCTCGGTTCCTCCTCCAAAAATTTATTGCAAGATGTTGTCAAAGCCATGCCGGCTAGCAACAACAGAAATAATTTATTTTTCATTTTTGATAAGTTCTAGATTAAAATGTAACATTTACACCCAAGGAGAAAGTTTTTGCTCTTGGATATGCGAAAAAGGTCATATTTTGTCCAAATTTACCTTCCCCTTGCGAAGTACTCTCTGGATCATAACCTTTGAAATCGTTCGAAGTAAATAAGAACGGATTATTCGCATTTGCATAGATTCTTAATCTCTGCATACCAATACGTTTCAGCGCATCAGGTTTAAAGGTGTACCCAAGCTGAATTAAATTGACGCGCAGGTAGGATCCATCCGCGATCCAGGCATCATCCACATTGGAGTCCTGTCCACGGTGTCCACCATTCGTCAGATAGATAGCTTGTTCTTTGGTATTTGGATTGGAACCATTATACGCATCTGTCAAAATTTCCTTCAACCCATTGGTAATACCAAAACGGTCATAGGTAGAGTGGAAGAATTGTTGCATAATCTCTACCCCTTTCACAAATTGAAGATCGAGGGTAAAATCAAAATTCTTGTAGCGCAAGTTATTGACAAAACTTCCTGTCCAATCAGGCAGACCTTTACCGATGATTTCTTTTGTAGTGGTACGTTTCGCACGGCCAATATCTTCCAGTTTCGCATTTCCAGCATCCACATCAGCCTGTGTATAAACACCCAACCTTCTGTAGCCGTAGAAACTATTTAAGTTCTCACCAACACGAATAATGCTATTGGCACCACCTACCCAGCCATTCATCAGGATATCTGCATTATTTTCTCCCAACGTTAATACCTTATTCTTATTATAGTTGGCATTGATGGATGCTTTCCAATTAAAGTCCTCATTATTTACAATCGTTCCATTGATCATCAAATCAATACCTTGGTTTTGGACAGATCCGATATTTTTCATCACGGTACCAAATCCAGAGGCCGTTGGTAAAGGCGCATCTAACAACAGGTCTGTGGTTTTCTTGCGGTAATAGGATACATCAAAATTCAAGCGGTTTTGAAATAGTCCCAATTCTACACCAACATCAAACTGCGCAGTTTTTTCCCATTTTAGATCGGGATTAGCAATGGTATTCACAAAGGAATAAGGTGCTCTGACATTGTTCAGTAATATTGTCCCGGCATCCACGATCGCCAATGACTTGTATGGATCGATCTCGGAGTTACCTGTCATACCAAAGCTCGTATGGAATTTCAGATTGCTGATAGATTCGTTTCCTTTCAAGAAATCCTCATTAGACGCATTCCATGCAAAACCGACGGATGGGAAAAAGGCATATTTGTTGTTTTTTCCAAACTTTGACGAGCCATCATAACGTCCCGTAACCGTTGCTGAATATCGGTCATTATACGAGTAAGCTGCCCGCACGAAATAGGAGTTCATTGCCCATCTATTCCAAGCTGATGTTGGTGGGTCAGGTGTGACACCAATACCTAGGTTGTTATACTCGTAAAAATCATCAAAGAAACCTGTCGTCCGCGAACGGTCATTATCATAGGTTCTCGCTTGCCATGAAAGACCACCCATCACATTGATCCGATGTTTATCGAATTGTTTATTATAGGTCAAATAAGTCTCCTCTTGCCAATAAAACGTATTGGTATTATTGATTTCAGCCCATCCGTTGGGTTGAGAAATATTGTTCAAGGATATAGAAGAGTAGCCTTTATAGATTTTTCGATGACTATCAATACCCAATTGCGTTTTCAGATCCAGGCCATCAGCGAGGTGAAATGTCAATGCCGCATTTCCAAAGATCTGTGTATTATAACGCATCCGTTTTTGCTGATCCAAGATTGATACCGGATTAGCCATTCCTTCAAATCCTAATTTTTCAGATACTGTGGACGATGACGAACTGGTATACTTACCATTCTGATCATAAATAGGATACCATGGGATCATTTCTATCATGGTACGACGCGCCTCCTGGCCACCGCCATCTTCTGGTGTATATCTACCCCAAGTGTGGTTGACACTCAAATTGATAGCCGTGGACAACCAAGAGGTAGGTTTCGCATCATAAGCCATCTTAGCATTTACACGCTTATTCCAGGTATTGTTTACCACACCCTGCTGATCCGTGTAATTTAAGAAGGCACCTACAGATGATTTCTCATCGCCTTGTTGTACGTTCAATTGATGATTATGGGAAATAGCTGTTCTGGTCGCCTCCTTCTGCCAATCGGTATCATATAAAGGGTTCCCGTTCGCATCAAAATAATTCGGATCATTGAACCAGTCTTTTTTATTTAGCGACCAAGGCGTCCAGTTCTTATCACGATCTTTTAGAAACTTAGCAGCATATTTATTTTCATTTTCCAGACCAATCATAAAGGCATCGACCCATTCCTTAGCGTTCAGTACATCCATATAACGTTGTACAGAACTTACGCCTGCTGATCCTTGGTAACTGATTGTTCTAGACCCATCTTTGTTTCCGCGTTTTGTTGTTACTAAGATAACACCGTTCGCACCACGAGCACCGTAGATCGCTGCTGAAGACGCATCTTTTAATACTTCGATGTTTTCAATATCATTCGGATTCAGCAAATGGAAATCTTCCATCACAACACCATCCACTACATATAGTGGGTTTGAAGAGGAGTTGATTGTCGCAACACCACGAATCACCACCCTATTCGCATAAGCGCCAGGCTGGCTCGAATTGGAGAAAATGTTTACCCCTGATGCTTTACCTCTCAAGGCGTCTAAAGGGCTAAAACTTTGATCTTTAATCATGTCAGCTCCTTTGACCATGGCAATGGAACCGGTTACATCCGATTTGCGCATCGTACCGTAACCGACAACAACGACTTCATCCAATTGGCCCTGATCCTCTTCCAATTGTACAGTGATGGTAGCACCGGCAACTGTCACCTCTTTCGATTTATAACCGACCGAAGTAACAACCAGCACATCACCAGACTTTGCTTCCACAGAAAAATTCCCCTGTGCGTCTGATTGGGTACCATTTGAGGTTCCCTTAACTGCTACAGAGGCTCCTACAAGAGGTTTTCCGGTAGCATCCAGTACTTTTCCTTTCAATTGCTGCTGCAGATTACGAACTTCTTTTACAAAGGATTTACCTTCGTAATTTGCTGAAGTTGCTACAGCGGCATTGACTTGTTGAAATGTACCAGCAATGACAGCCAATGAGAAAAATAACTTTGATTTTTTCCCAAGCTGCACAAATGATTTTACGTCAACTGTGCTCATATTAATAGTGATTTGGTTTATAAAAACGTTTTAGCAAAAAGATACTAGAAACGTTTAGTTTAATTTAGTTTTCCCTTATAATCGATTATAACAAAAAGTTTTAGCTCATAATCCCTTCCATTATAATTTTTCAATTTAACATCTATTTCTCCTTTAAAGCATCAATTTTATCTCAGTTTGGTTGATCGCTATAAGTATCGAAAAAATGCTAAATCGCTTTTGCTTTTTTTGTAAAATTTTTTGGTTTGTTCGTTTGGTTTATACTGTTTAATTTCTGTTTTTTCTTTTCCTCTTTGGTTATGTTTTTCTGGTTTTAATATCTTAATTAAGGTTGTAATTTAGTATTTTAAATTCAACTGGGAAAGATTTATTTCCAAAATCTTTCCCAGCTAAAACTATATATTTCCCTTCTTCATTTCGCTGATGGCATAATCAACGGAACGTGCTGAGAAGGCCATGTAGGTCAATGAAGGATTTTGTGTTGATGTTGAAGTCATGCAGGCACCATCTGTAACGAAAACATTTTTTACCGCATGCATCTGATTCCATTTGTTCAATACAGATGTTTTCGGATCGTGTCCCATACGTGCGCCGCCCATCTCGTGGATGTCCAGCCCCGGAGCCTGCCAATGTGTGTCTGGCCGAATATTCGTGAAGCCAGCATCGGTAAACATTTCGGTCATGACCGCAATATAATCTTTTTTCATTTTTTCGTCATTGTCGTCATAATCGACGGCAATCTTCAACAATGGAATTCCCCAATCATCTGTTTTATTAGCATCTAGAGACACCATACCTGATTCTTTTGGTATTGTCTCACCCATCATATGTGAGCCAACCTGCCAAATACCCAATTTCGGGTTTAATAGGTTCTCTTTAAGTCCTAATCCTAATCCTAGACCAGAGCGATCTGATTCTTTGCTACGTGATGCACCAAAACCCGCCGCATAGCCACGTAAGAAATCTGTTTCCTGTTTATGTAGGTTGCGAAAGCGAGGAATGTATCCACCGCCGGCAGGATTTCTTCCCTCCGCAGTATAATCCAACAGTCCTTCGTATTCGGCATAAATACGTGCACTATAGTTGTGGAAAGCGACATATTTTCCCAATACACCACTGTCATTTCCCAAACCATTCGGAAAGCGGTTAGATTTGGAATTCAACAAGATCAGATTGGTATTGATGGCAGCTGCATTGACAAAAATCAATTTTGCATAGAAATCAATCTCCTCTTTGGTATCTGTATCAATGACTCGAACGCCTACAGCTTTTCCTTTTTGTTCATCGTATAGGATAGAGTGAACCACCGAATGTGGACGCAGGGTCATATTTCCGGTTTTAGCGGCCCAAGGAATTGTAGTTGCATTGGAACTGAAATACCCACCAAAAGGACATCCTCTCTGACAGAGCACACGATTTTGGCATTGGACACGGCCTTGATCGATGTGAATCTGGTTGGGTTTGGAAAGGTGTGCACAACGTGCCGAGATCACCTTACGTTCCGGGAATTTTTTCTGAACTTTCTCTTTAAAATACTTCTCTACAATATTTAACGGGTAACCGGGCAAAAATTCACCATCTGGCAGCTCTGGAAGTCCATCATGATCCCCAGCAATGCCGGCAAACTTCTCTGCATATGCATACCAAGGAGCTAGATCAGCATAGCGTATAGGCCAATCTACGGCAAAACCATCACGTGCGGGACCTTCAAAGTCAAAGTCGGACCAACGCTGCGTCTGTCTCGCCCATAACAAAGATTTCCCGCCAACCTGATATCCTCGGATCCAATCAAAAGGTTTTTCCTGTATATAAGGGTGCTCATTGTCCTTTACAAAGAAATGTGCGGCATCTTCATGAAAAGCATAACATTTGCTGACAATCGGATTCTCCTCTTTCACTTTATAAGGCATCTCATTCCGATGTTCAAACTCCCAAGGCATCATATTCGTGGTTGGATAATCCTTAATATGCTGTACATCACGGCCACGTTCCAATACTAGGGTCTTTAGTCCTTTCTCACATAATTCCTTTGCAGACCAGCCACCACTAATTCCTGAACCTATCACGATAGCATCATAGGTCCTATTTTTTTCACTGTCAATATTTAGATTTGCCATATTGGATTTATCCATTAATTTTCACCGCACCATTGTACGGTCCCGGAATAAGCTTATAGATCACCTTATTCTTCATCACATATTCTGAATTCATATAGCCTTGGATCGCACGTGATTTAAAGATTTCAAAAAAAATCTTTTCATCCGTTTTATCGGTCAGGTTAGCTAACTTATTTTCTGTCTCTTTGCCATTGGCCAGATTCAGCTGTTTTCTTAGTTTGTTAAAACCAGAAACAAATTTCTCCTGGTTTTCTGGCGACTCACAATCATCCACCATCTTGATCACAAACAGGTGCAGGTTCAGATCCTTCCCACCCGGAGTATCCGTTTTCGGGATAAGGACATCCACCAGGTCAGCCAAAAACTGCTCATCTTCTGCTGACAATTTCAGCTTATTTAATACAATAGATGCACCACCATCATTCAGACAGGATGACAAAATAGTCAGTCCGCCTGCGATAATGAAAAATTGCTTTATTGCGGTTCTACGGTTCATAATCAGAGTTCCCTTTACAATTCGGTAATATTACATATATCCGAATAAAATTACAAATGCTAAAACGATTAAATTATACGATTACCCTTAAATCCAGTCGGATAATAGCTGTTTCGCCTGCTGTAAGTTTTCCACAATGTTATCCACAGCTGTTAGTCTAGCGCGTTCCACCTCCTGTTTTGTGACAGCAATCAACTGCAAACCAGCATCCAACGCAGACCTACTGCCTGTTATCGTATCTTCAATCGCGACGCAGGACGATCCTGGCAAATCCAGTTTTGATAGTGCCAAACGATAAGGCTCCGGATTAGGCTTCGGAAACTCCACACATTCCCTTGTCACAAAAAATTCAAAGTAATCCAACAGTCCATGTTTTCCCAAAACTGTATCCACTGTACTGCGGTAACTTGAGGTCACTAGGCCAATCCGGATGTTATTTTCTTTGAGGTATTCCAAAATATCCTTGGCAAAAGGCATCAATTCGATATCACTCATATTAGAATCAGCATAGGCGGCACGCGTCCTTTTCCACATGTACTCTTCGGTTGTATCGTACCCATAGTCTTCAACCAAACGTTTTACATTATGTGCTAAGGTATGGCCGGCAAAATCCCTAATCCAATCTTCATAATTTATCTGCAGATCAAATTCTTGTTTTAAGATAGGTGCCCAATTTTTAAAATAGAAATATTCCGAATCAATTAATGTACCATCCAAATCAAACAATACGGCTTGTAGTTTATTCATAGTGTTAAAGATACACAAGTCTCCTGAAAAATCCTATCGAAGCAACCCGCAATAAGAGGAATCAGATATTTCATTATAAAATGTATTCCAAAAACCGATGTACACATGATACTCCGCTTTCTTATTCAATTCAGCTGGTATCTCCATTGAGCATTGCCCATCTGCTGCATTTGCAATTGCCAACTTTAGTGAGCAAAGATCTTTTAAGCTAACGAACGCCAGATTCAACTTATAGATTTCATCATTATAAGCTGGGTTTGGTATCCATTCCAAATCTATACGACTGTCTTTGAAACTTACCTTTGCACTCTTGGGAGATAGTAGTTCCCCAGTAAATACTTTTAGGTTTTCAAAATTCACAAGTGGATTATTATCAGCATCAAATGTCACTACCTCGTTGAAAACATGTTTTTGAGCAAGTTGAAATGCACCATATTTAGATTCTTTGTCTTTTTTAAACCGATAACCAAAATCGAAAACAGGCTTATTTTCCCCACAAAACTTTCCTACCAATTTTAGTTTTTGGCGATGTAACCATTGTGCCGCAGTCGGAGGTTTATTACTTTTCCTCCTGGCACCTCGAATAATCCATTGTCCTTTAAGATTATATCCATATACTGATCCTACTTTGCCCCGAAAACCACCATTGGGGCCATCCTCTAATATTGCCATTTGTAAAGTTCTTGGTTCACTTGTAATTTCTCTGTTTCCAACTCAACAAATAATTCTAATTAAAGTTTTCATTAGTTTAGATTTAAGTTAATATTAATTTAGGTTTTAGTTAGATTTTAGTTAGCTATTACCTAAACTAAACCTAACTAAAACCTAAATAAACCCTAACTAAAACCTATATAAATAAATAAGTTTATAGGTATGATATTCCTGGTTGGTGTTGATCATTTTTGGATAAGCCTAGGACATTTGCTAAGTTTGTTTTTTCAAGCAAGCGAGCGGGCATATCATGCCCATAAACTCGTCTTTCTCTTGAGAAATGTTCCGATATCATTCAGAAAAATAGACACGCATGAAATCTTCATGATTTATTCAGCATGAGTATGATAAATTCATTAATAACTAAAAAGTAAACGGTGAATAGTTGCCATCATAATAAAGCGCAAAAAATCTGAAAGCTTCATCGCATTAAAAGACTTATACAATGAAAATAATTGCCATCGGCCGAAATTACATCGACCACGCGAAAGAGCTCAATAATCCAGTACCCGAAAATCCCATTATTTTTTTAAAACCCGATACCGCGGTTTTAAAGGACAATAAAGATTTCTATTACCCAGAATTTTCCAAAAACATTCAGTTTGAGACCGAAGTTGTTCTCCGGGTTTGTAAGGAAGGAAAACATGTTACGCCGAAATTTGCGTCAACGTATTACGATGCTATTGGCTTGGGAATCGACTTCACCGCAAGAGATCTGCAACAGGAGCTCAAAGCAAAAAGTCTTCCTTGGGAACTGGCAAAAGCCTTTGACCATTCCGCTGTGATCAGCAATTTAATCCCGAAAGAAGAAATCAGCGCTGTCGATGCTATTGATTTCTCTCTGCAACAAAATGGACAAACTGTCCAACAGGGCAATACTAAGGATATGATTTTCTCCTTTGAAGACCTAATTGTCTATACATCTAAATTTATCACCTTACGCAAAGGTGACCTAATCTATACCGGTACCCCGGTTGGTGTTGGATCCGTCGCAATTGGCGATCTATTGGAAGGATTTATTGGGGAACAAAAGATGTTTAGCTGTAAAATCAAATAAGGAGGGGAAATGATAAAAAAAACAGCAATTTTACTTGGTGTATTGACCTTGGCCTTTAGCCTCGTCCAAGCACAGGATATTATCAAAAGTCGCAATTATCCGCAGAATTATTTCGTACGACCAATGGATATCGCTCCCCAGGCATCGGGCTCATTTGGTGAGTTGCGTGCAACGCATTTCCATGGTGGCGACGATTATCGCACCCAGCAGCGCATCAATATCCCTGTACACGCGGCAGCGGAAGGTTTTGTGTCCCGTGTACGTGTACAGATCGGTGGCGGCGGAAATTACGTGTATATTGACCATCCAAATGGATATACCTCCGTGTATATGCACTTGGAGAGCTTCAATGCTGATCTGGCAAAAATTATAAAAGACGAGCAGTACAAACAAAAACGTTTTGATGTTGATGTATTTCTCAAACCAAATCAGGTACCCGTCAAAAAAGGTGAATTTATTGCCAACTCAGGAAATACAGGTGGTTCAGCAGGACCGCACCTGCATTTTGAGATTCGCGACACCAAAGCACAGCTGCCATTAAATCCCCAATTATTTGGGCTGTTATTTCCAGATGGTGTAAAACCATTGATCAGAGGTATAACGGTTTATGACCTTGGCCGTGAAATTTTTGATGAGAACACCCCACGCAGACATCAGACAATCAGATCCATCGGTGATGGAAATTATAGTTTGGCATCAGGTATCCCTATTCCGGTCAATGGCAACTTTGGTCTTGGTATCAATACCGTAGACAGACGTGGTGGTATTTCCTTTACCTATGGTGTATATTCGATCGAACTATTCCTTGACAACAAAAATATCAGCACCATACTCTTCGAATCCATCCCCTTTGACCAGACCCGTGCGATTCAATCGTATATAGACTACCCTTATCTGAAGAAATCTGGCGTCCGTGTTCAGAAGAGTTTTAAAGACCCTAATAATCCGATCAATATCTACAAACAACTGGACAATCAGGGTATAATCGAATTAAAGGATAATGAGGTGCATGATGTAAAATATGTCGTCAAAGATGTACAGGGCAATAAAAGCGAACTCAATTTTAAGGTACAGAACAATCCTTCTTTAGCGATCAGCCGTAAGTCAGCCGAAGGGCTCAAAATGTTTCATTATGCTGATGAAAACAAATATGAGGCTGAAAACGCTCGCGTTTATATGGGTAAAAACATCCTCTATAACGACCTTTATTTCAATTATTCCCAAGGCGCTAAACCAGCGAAAGGCTACTCAGCGGTGCATTATATCCACAACGCCTATACACCTGTATTCGGCTATTACAAACTGATGATCAAACCAGACTATAGTTTACCAGAGAGCTTGTATAGCAAGGCGCTGATCGTCTCCACGGATGGTGGAGCGCAGGGTGGGAAATACGAAAATGGCTGGGTTGTTGCCAATGTGCGCGAATTTGGCGGCTTTTATGTGGCTGTTGATACCATTGCCCCAACCATCAGTGCACGTAACCTGACCAATGGCAAGAATGTATCCAATCAACGCTCCATAGATTTTACCATCAGTGATAATCTTTCAGGAATAGATACCTTCGATGCCTATATAGATGGCAAATGGGCCCTGATGAAATATGATCCCAAAACAAGACACCTGTGGCACGACTTTGAATCCAATCTGAGCAGCGGCACCCACAGTTTCAAATTAGAGGTCAAAGACAATAAAGGAAATTTAAAAACATACGAAGCCTCTTTCAGCAGATAGTTTATCTGCTGTGCGTGGTACATCCTTCATGTGCTTTTATTCTTGGATCATTTTTAGAAACAAGTCTAATGCACATGCTGGATTTTCATCGAATAATATTGTATCTTAATAGGCTAAATAGAACTACATATGGCAACACTAGAAATAGGACAACAGGCACCGGATTTCAGTGCAAAAAATCAAAATGGTGAAACGGTCCATCTTTCAGATTTCAAAGGGAAAAAAGTGATTCTCTACTTTTATCCGAAAGACAATACTCCGGGCTGCACGACCGAAGCCTGCAATTTTAGAGACAACTATCAATCACTGAAAAAAGAAGGCTTTGAAATTATTGGTGTTAGCGTGGACAATGAGGCTTCACATCAAAAGTTTATCACCAAACACGAGCTACCATTTCAACTTCTTGTGGATGAAGACAAACGCCTTGTAGAGGCCTATGGTGTATGGGTAGAAAAAAACATGTACGGAAAAAAATATATGGGTACGGCACGGACGACCTTTGTGATCGATGAGCAGGGTATCATTCAGCACATCATCAAAAAAGTAGACAATAAGAATGCATCCCAACAGATACGCGATTTGAGCATTTAATAGCCTATATTGATGTCGGGGTTCGAATGCTATTTTATTATGTCAACTTCATTTGGATGGCAATGTGGATCTAATATCTCATATCTAGAATCTTATATCTAAAATCTAAATACTAATATCTATATTTGCCACTTATGAGCAAACAGACAGACGATTTTTTCAAAAGTGTAGTATCACACGCGAAGGAATACGGTTTTGTATTCCAATCGAGCGAAATATATGACGGATTAAGTGCCGTTTACGATTACGGTCAATTAGGTTCTGAACTTAAAAACAACCTAAAGACTTATTGGTGGAAATCCATGGTGCAATTGCACGAAAATATTGTCGGTATTGACGCCGCAATTTTCATGCATCCAACCACATGGAAAGCATCTGGTCACGTGGATGGGTTCAATGACCCAATGATCGATAATAAAGATTCAAAAAAGCGCTACCGTGCCGACCAATTGATCGAAGACAAAATTGCACGTTATGAAGCAGACGGAAAGACTAAAGAAGCAGCAGCGCTTTTAGAAGCATTAAACACTGCATTAAATGCGGACGATCTTGCTGGTTTAAAATCAATCATTGAAGAGCATAATATCGTTTGTCCGGTTTCAGGCACCAAAAATTGGACTGAAGTACGTCAATTCAATTTGATGTTTGCTACGCAGATGGGTGCCATGGCAGATGGGGCAGATCAGGTTTATCTTCGTCCGGAAACTGCTCAAGGTATTTTTGTTAACTTCCTGAACGTTCAGAAGACAGGTCGTATGAAAATTCCTTTTGGTATTGCTCAGATCGGAAAAGCTTTCCGTAACGAAGTCATTGCACGCCAGTTTATCATGCGTATGCGTGAGTTTGAACAAATGGAAATGCAATTCTTCTGCCGTCCGGGCACTGAACTGGAATGGTACAACAAATGGAAAGAAACACGTCTAAAATGGCATTTAGCGCTAGGATTTGATCCGGCTAACTACCGTTACCATGACCACGATAAATTAGCGCATTATGCCAATGCAGCTGTGGATATCGAGTTTAACTTCCCATTCGGATTTAAAGAAGTGGAAGGTATCCACTCCCGTACGGATTTTGACTTGAAACAGCATCAGGAATTTTCGAAAAAGAAAATGCAATATTTTGATCCGGAGATCAATCAAAATTACATTCCTTATGTCATCGAGACTTCCATTGGATTGGATCGTTTGTTCTTAACTGTTCTATGTAATTCATTGGTAACAGAAGATCTTTCTACAGCAGAGAAACAAGATTCTCGTGTTGTATTGAAATTTCCTGCAGCATTGGCACCAGTGAAAGCTGCTATTTTGCCTTTGACGAAGAAAGACGGTTTACCAGAAAAAGCGCGTGAGATCCTGAATACATTAAAATTGGATTACAATGTCCAATATGATGAAAAAGATGCGATCGGAAAACGTTACCGTCGCCAGGATGCAATCGGTACGCCAATCTGTATTACTGTTGACTACGATTCTTTGGAAGATAATACCGTAACAATCCGTCACCGTGATACCATGGAACAAGAGCGCGTAGCGATCGCTGATCTTGAACGAATCTTAAATGATTTAGCAGGTTGGAATACTTTGCTAAAAAAATTGCTATAACAAATAAGCAAAAGCCCCTTACAGAGAATAGTCTATCAAAAAGACGCTAAGGGGATACGAATAAAATTAAATAAAATAGGGTTGCCCGAACTGGATAACCCTATTTTATTTAATTCAAATTGGCGCGTTGGATTGACTTTTTTAATCAGTATTCTATGACCACATTATCACGCCATTTTTCATTTTTCATCACCTGAAAACCTTGACTTCCATTTGCTCCATCGAGCAGTTTTCCCTTAAATAGAAGCTGTACATTATTTCGAATTTCACTGTCCAGGTCAAATGTGCGCATAAGTTCCCCCTTTCTGAAAATGTGCAACTCGTATTTGACTATCTTATTTTCTGGGAGATCACCCATAAACTGATTAAAAACAAAACTTTTCGAGCTGCTACTGAAATTGGGAATAATACGTAAGATAGTCTTATCCACTTGTTCATCTGCCCCAGTTGCAAAAGGATAATATTGGAAGAGTTTATGCAGCTGTTTGATCTGAATGCTGTCGACAAGATCCAGCCCTTCGACATCCGTGCATTCAAATTTAACCTCGCTATAGATACGGTTCATCGTCAATACTCTTTCCATAGATTCTTTCACATCAAAAGTATCGCGTACCGCAAATATTTCAGCAGACTGCTCACTGAAAGCATTAGACACCGAAAGACTCCTAAGATCCGTCACGGATGCCGGAAGCAATAAGGGCAGACCTGAATTTTTGGATAGTAGGCTCAGGTAGTACGTTCCCATCGGTAAAGCGATATTAAACTTTTCTTTTGCATTGAGTGTACCCGCTTTCACCAGCAGCTTGCTATTGGCATCGAAGATATGGTAATACAATTTATCGGGCAGAACCGATTGATCTGTCGTCCCCATAATCTTGACATTGTCCATTTTAAAAGTCCCTGTACTCTCGTTGTAGTTACTTGCTCCTTCCCTATTGCCCGAAAATAAGGCGATTTTTAACCAACATCCCTGAGCTGCGACCAGGTTAATCGCCCGAAGCGACTGTTCCACTGCAAACTTGGCCGAAGTCGTGATATTTGCCGGATAATGTAGGGTATCCGAGAGATTTTTGAATGTTGCACCTTTATCTGTTGAATAACTCAACAGTAGAGCACGAGGTCCAGTTCCGGAGCTATTGGCGTCAAAAGACAGATTTGTCAACGTCGCGATACCCGAACCAGGTATCTTGATCAGAACCTCTTTGGCCCCTTTGAAACTAATACCTTTTCCGGATGTCGGCCAGCCGGCGACATAGCTATAGTCGGTCTTACCATTGTTGTAGTCAATGACAGCCGCATCCTCAAGCGCCATGATCGGGTCAGCATTACCATTATCAAAATTCCAATGGTAGAGGAGTTGATTTTCTGTTGTGCTTTCGGTAGTCGAAGCACTTTTAAACCTGGACGATTGTGCTTTCAGGGAGGTGACAATCGTTTCAAAATCCTTGATCTTGAAGGTTACTGCATGCGTTTTCTCATTGCTTTCATCAGGAAGTTTTGCATTTTTCTTACAGGATGGTGCTACGGCTAAAATCACGATGAATAGGCACGAAAAAACTCCCCAAGTAGACTGGGTTTTCTTTTTCATAATTATGAATGATTTATAAGTTAACTAACCGGCAGATTAAAATTAACTTATAAATCACTAGCTATCAATAGTGTAACTAAAAAATTACTTCCACCCGATCACTCTTACAGGTTGTTTCTTTGTCTACCTTTTGGACGTAAACTTTCCGCTTGGTAGTAGTTCGTTCTAACACAAGCATCGTATTTGCACCCGTTGGGCGTACATATTCTCCATTGAATTCGTCCCATTCGTAGATTGGTTTACCATCTGCATCTGACCAGATATAATTGTAACGTGCATCCACTTTATCTTGTATGACCAACTGTACCTTATTTTTCTTTTTGTTGATCTTGATACGGATATCTTTGGGTTTCTCTAGTTTTGGCAGTGTTTTCAATAAGACCTCCGATTGCACTGAATGCTTGTCTTTCCAATATGCGACGACATGATATTTTTTGGACGCGGAGACCTTTTGGATCACCATATTGTTTCCCGTCCCGACAGGTGCAGCAGTTTGGGTTTCAAACCAACGGTAGACAAGTCCAGCGATAGGCTTTTTAACCGTAAGCACCTGATCTCCACCAAAGCAAGTTTCGAGTGTATCACCCCAAGTATTGATGGGTTTCGCAAGTTCATTGGATTTAAGCTGATTAAATTTCCATACAATGGAATCCCTATGGTTTACATACTTCGGATCGCGGAGCAGATCTGTTGTATCTTGAATAATCACTTTCAATTCGTTCGCACCAATGCGCAACATTCCCGGATCCAAATAGATTGAATCGATGTCATGGGCGATGGTTTCATTATTTAAGGACCATACCAGCTTAAATGTATTTGGGGATGGTTTTGCTAGCTGTAATGTAAATTTCTGAATGCTATCTATGGTCAATACATTATTCAATACTGGTTTTACAGCAATAAAAGGGTTAGATTTTTGTTTGATTGAAGCCACAAATTGCTCCTGGCAGACGGGGCAAAATGGAGCCACAAGATATTGCATTTTACAATACTCATGTGGCCTGAACCAATTGGAAGGAGAGCCCTTCCCGCCATAAGAATAGATACCTACGCCATCTTTTCCAATCCAATGTTTCCAGGGGACAGTATTTACATCGGCCGTTTGCGAGCGGTTGACAGATTCAATGGCATATTGATTTCCTGCCCAATATTCATCAGCCAGCTGAGCAAACGAATGCCCGATCTCGTGGACAGCGATATCATTGCTTTTAAAGTTGACCGTTGAGGTGGCCCACTTCCCTCCCGATCCGCCATAAAATGGTGAATTGACCAATACTACAACTTGTGTATAATTGGGGATATGTGTTTTTAACACTTCTTCAATACGCTCATTTTTTTGAGGCACCACAAGGCGGTGCAGTCCACCATTGTCAAAACTGCTTCCAAAAATAGTATTGGGATGCGTGACTGGTACAGCATGATCTCTAGTGAATTTATTGTAACGGCTTGGGTATTTGCTAAGATCGGTGTCACCGTGTACACAGTCACTTGCTTTGCAATCATGCGTAGCACCGGATTCTTCAGATATCGTCCGAATCGCAAATACATTAAAGAAACTGCTGTATTGTTTGAAAGGTTCTATTGAGAAAAAATAGTTTATGAACTGCTTGGAATCTTCTGCATAATCGTCTAGTTGATCTTTTGTATAACCATCGCCCAAAATGACCAGGTTTACTATATTTTGGGCTGTCCCTTGGTATTGCAAAGTGTCAATCTTGAAATTTTGAGATTGCGCTGTTGCAGGCATCAGATAGCCCAATAACGCAAACAGGACAAAAATTAAATTTTTATTCATCGGAGTAACAATCGTTAGACTCCAAATTTAAGGTTTTCGTATCCCTAATCGTTACATTTTATTGCCGAGTGCTTCTCCGATATTGTCCACTGACGGGATCTGTAAGGTCATACTACGCACGTCTTTTCGAACAATATTTTCAGTGTACCAACGATGGCTTAATCCCGCATCCGATGTTCCTGCACATATTCACTTGGGGAATGCTTTGTGATTTTCTTAAATACCCTATTAAAATTGACCACGTTGTTAAACCCTGTTTTAAATGCAATATTGGAAACACTTTCAGAGGACTCGTCAATCAACATCTTGCAGGCGCGTTCAATTCGGATTTCATTCAGGAAGGTCACATAAGTCTTGCGGGTGTGTTTTTTAAAATACTTACAAAATGCGTGGGGAGTCATGTGAGCTACTGCTGCGATATCTTCAAGCGAGATTTTATCACCAAAATGCTGAAAGGTATATTGAAATATTTCGTTGATACGTAAGCCTTCCGCGTCCGAAAATTTCTTCTGGGGAATTCCCGTATATAGGGAGGTCCATTGATCGACCTTTTTACTCAAAAAATTGATCAGTTTTACAAAGGATAATAAGCGATCTATTCCGGCGCTTGTATTGATCTGTACAAATTTATCTTTGAGGGCAATAGCATGTTCGGCATCCAGTTTCTTACTGACATTGATGTGTTCCAAAAAATATTTGACATCGTCAAATTCAGGGAAATCCAAAAAAGATTTGAAATGCTCATAGTCGAAGAAAATATGAATGGCATGAATGCCGTCCTTGATGTCCTCTCCTGTTTTAAACATATGTGGTTCATCTGCATCAACGATATAGATTTCATCCTCTTCAAAACTATGGGTAAAGTTGCCGATCATAAAGGTCCCCCGTCCTTTTAAGATATAGGTCAATTGGATCTCTTTATGCCGATGGTAATTACTATAGAAGGAGGGCAAGATATCCTCTTGCACGCAAATAGATCCTTGATAAACCACCGGAACTGTAAATTGAACAACTTTCATCGTCTATTGAAATAACAAATATTAAACCGTTAATTCAAATATACCATTTTTCAAGACAATAATCGTTAATTTTTCGCCAAAAACTGGTTGACCTTACGGATAAACTGTGGTAAGGTCGGATCTTCACCAGTGAGCGACAAGATTTTGAACGTCTGTGGATTGATCCATAAATAACTTGGTGAACGGTCTATACCAAAGTCATTTTCCATTGTTGCCCGATCATTAGTATTCAAATAATAGCTATGAGGCCCCAAAGCGAGCGCGTTGCTGGTTTTGATCCAAGCATCTTGATCAGCATCCAAGGAAAAATAAATAACCCGCACTCCCATTGCCTTTAACTGTGACTCTTTTTTGCGTAGTTCAGTAACATCTGAAACACTGTATTTACTGGCTGCTTTCCAGAACGCGGCGATCAACATTTTGGCATTTGAAAATTCATTGATTTTTAACGAATCCCGTTGGACATTCATTGGCGTGATAGGTGGAAAGACAGGCATATTCTCATAAAAATCTTTCACCCGGTCTACTTTCTCACGCGCAAATTTATAATAAGGATGTTTTTGCAGTGTCGCATCGAAGCGTTGCAAGGCGGCATCAAATTTTTTAAAATTATCCGCATCGATGGAGACATATTTGAAAAAGTAAGGGAGAACCAAAGACGATTGATGTGTACTATCAAGAATAAAGTCAGCATATAAATTGCGGATGTTATAAGGTTTGCCAGTCGACAACCGTTGTATTTCATCAATAGTTTTCTCGTACGATCCATCGTTGCGCAAGGCCATCGCTGAGAGCTGACCATTTAATCCACTAATTCGGGCCGTCTTATTTTCCTCCTTCAATTTCTCTTCTTTTTCACGCTGTTGATATTGTTCTGTAAACTGAACAAAATCCGTTGCATTACTGGAGGTTGTAGTCAAGTTAAAGCGTCCTTTATTTTCCTTCAGTTCATAGTCACTTCCACCTTCCAAAAACAGGATGTAAGGCTCTCCGCCACTGATCTGAATCCCATAAAAACCAGTCATTGCCAATTCACCTTCCAAGACAAATTGCCCGTTCGTTACACTTGTTTTTGTAAACTGCTGCATTTTGTTTTCTGGATCGATGAGGGTCACCGAGCTTCCCTCCGCAGCACTTGTCTGCCCAATAATTTTATAAGCGAACGTTTTCAAAAGCTCTTCTTTTTTAGCTTTGTCTGTTTTCTGGGAACAAGCAGTTGTTCCCAGAAAAATAAATAGAAAGCAAAAATAGCTAACGGACCTTATAGTCCTTATAGATTCCGTTTTCAAATATGCGAACATTTCCTTTTTTTCCTTTTATGTTAAGCTTGACAATTTTCCCATTTTCCCAACTCATATCCACGGTGTAATTCCCTCGGGCTTTTAGCCCTTTGATCTGTCCCTTAGACCAAGCTTTAGGTAGAGCTGGTAGCAGATGAATATAGCCATTGTGGCTTTGAATCAACATCTCTGCGATACCTGCGGCGCCGCCAAAGTTGCCATCAATCTGAAACGGTGGATGGGCACAGAATAAGTTGGGATAGGTACCGGCACCCACACCCTGATAGGTTGTTTCACTGACAAAGGCTGGTTTCAGCAACTGACGAAGGATTTCTAGGGCATGATCACCATCCTGCAATCTTGCCCAAAACAATATTTTCCAGGCTCTTGACCAGCCTGTACCTTCATCTCCCCTGATAGCAAGCGTTTTTCGTGCAGCTTCAGCCCAAGCCGGAGTCGTTTGGGGAGAAATAAATGCTGCAGGATACAGACCATAAAGATGGGATACATGACGGTGTTTGGGTTCAACCTCCTGATAATCCTCGAGCCATTCCATTACACGTCCAGATCTACTAATCACTACTGCTGGTGGGATCTCTTTTAATTTCCCTTTCAGGCTAGCTACAAAACTATCCTTGACAGCCAAAATAGAGTCTGCTTGAATAACGGCTTGATACAGCTCGCGTACAATCTGATTGTCGATTGTGGGACCCATCACCACCGCTGCGACCTTTCCATTGGGCATCCGAAACGCATTTTCTGGTGATACTGATGGTGAAGTAACCCACCATCCTGTTTTGGGATCTTGCACCAATGTATGGTTGTAGAATTCTGCAGCACCCTTGAGTATCGGATAGATTTCTTTCAGATACCCCTGGTCTCCTGTGAAAAGATAATGTTCCCACAGGTGATTGCACAACCAACCGGAGGCTGTACTTGCCCCCCAGGAAGCCTGTTCACCCGGAGCTGAATATCCCCAGATATTGGTCATCATATAAACAACCCATCCAGGTGCGTTATAATAGGCTTTTGCAGTTTGCTCTCCTGTTTTTGCGATCCGTTTTATCAGTTCGATAAAAGGTTGATGATATTCACTTAAATTGTTTACCTCCACCCCCCAGTGATTCATCTGCGCATTGATATTTAGATGATAATCACCATTCCAAGGCGTTTGGATCTGATTGGCCCATAATCCTTGTAAGTTTGGCGGAAGCGCATTTGTATTTTTCGGCGCTGAACTTGAAATATTCAAATAACGACCATACTGATAATAAATCGTTGCCAAATCTGGATCCTGTGTTGGGTCTTTATAAAAATTAGCAATCCGTTCATTGGTTGGAACATTTGCATTTGAGCGATTTCCAAAAAGGTTAAGCTCCACCCGGTTAAAAATCCGTTGATAGGAATCCACATGATTGCTATACATTTTGGCTGCATTGGACGACTGTACGGCTGCAATAGTCGTTTTGGTAGTTGCCAGTGGATCCTCTCCATAATAAGATGTGCTCGCCGTGAGATAGATCGACAGGTTTCCTGCCGCCGAAACTTCCAGTACCTGATCTTTTCTGTTGACCTGAAGATTTTTACCATGTACTTTCAATAACCCGACAAATTTCAGGTTCTTGCCCCCTTTACCATCCGGCAGCGACCCTTCGATCAAAATACCATCATCCAACAGGCTGTAGCGGTCTATATTCTCCTTCCGCTCAAAAGAAATACCGACCGTCTGTCTGGCATCGCTATTCTGATTTAATTGAATAACACCGACATTCTTGTCAAAGGAGGTGTAGTAGGTACGTTGAATTTTTGTGTTTCCGGCACGAAAAGAAGTCTGTGCTGTCGCCGTGGCCAGATCCAAGGATCTTGTATAGTCTTCAATAGAAGAAGATGGCAGTTCATATTGCAAAAGTAGATCTCCGAGTAACTGATAACAGCCAAAAGGAACATTAGCGCCATTCCCAAAGCCTGAACCTTTGCCATTGGTGACAAAAGTTTCATTGACCAATTTTTCGGCTTCATCATTTTTACCCGCTTTCAATAAATCCTGAATGGCATTGACATTTTTGTGCGCGTCATAGTTATTAGGATCCTCTGGACTTCCAGACCACATACTAATCTCATTCAGTACAATTTTTTCCTTCGTTGGATTTCCATCAGGCATCATACCAATTAGTCCATTGCCCAGCGGTAAAGTTTCTTCCCAGATTTTGGCAGGCTTATTATACCAAAGACGGAGTGGATTTTGTTGCGCAAACAAAAGCGTGGTCTGACAGATGCAGACCACGAAAAGTATTAAAATTCTATTTACCATAAAGTTCAAGCTCAGCAATTGTCAGCTCATTCCCTTCAATAAATTGCGTTGGTTCAAATTTGATAAACTTGGTATTATTGCTTGTTTCAAAAAATACCTGCTGCAAGATTGGATTTGCTTTGATATTGGAGAATTCGCCTTCTTTGACGCTTATCCATTTTTTACCATCTACACTGGTTGAGATTTTGTATTTCGTCGGGATACCGCCGGTCTTTTTATCCTGACGCGGCAGGAAACCAATACCCGAGGTTTGGCCATTTGTTTCAATAACCAAGACTCCTTGGTCACTTACAGTTGCAAAGGTATTTGGATTACCATCGCTCATGTACACCGTATTGTTCGATGCTCCGGTTTTTAATTTAAAGCCCGTTTGTTTTTTAAGCTCTTTTGTATCAAAGGCAAAAGATTCATTATATTCCTTGAACAGGCCAAAATCACTTAAGGTAATTGCTACCGGAGCATAAATATGTAACCGTAAGCGTGCCGTTGTCGTTGGTTGTTCAAGTTTTATCAAGCGATTCGCACCAATACTAGTTGCTTTAGCCAAGGGTTTCCAGGTGTTGTCACGCCATTGTTCCACAACAACGCTGTCAATCCGTTGTCCCAATTTAATGTTTTCACGCAATTGAATAAGATCAAATGTCGCCGCTGACTTTAGCTTAATTTCAAGTGTAGCCGAAGTTTTTGTATCATCGGTAGCCCAATAGCTATAGCGGTCATTATCCGTAATCAACGATGTCGCATATGTTTTGGTATCAGCATTACGTGTATTTGAGGCTGTGATGGTTGCACCTTTTGCTAGATTGGTATGGAAAGTTTCTTTGATCTTTTTACCAAAAGCCTTTAGGGATTTCACATCATTTTCATGAAGTGTACCTGAAGGCATTGGTGCTAGACCAAGATTCATACTGGCACCTCGACCAACCGATTTCAGATAGATTTCAAACAGTTGATTGGGTGTTTTCACCCGGCTATTCTGTTCCTCATGATAAAACCATCCCGGACGTTGGGGAACATCACATTCTGCGGGAATCCAATATTTTCCATTACGGTCACCCGATTCGGCATTATGCGATTCGGTCGCTCCGGGTACCGCTACTTTTCCATTGAGCCCTATTGGTGTAAATGTCGCCCAAGAGGTTTCGGCAGCAAAACCATGTTCATTACCTACCCAGCGCATATCGGGACCAATATCCGAGAAAATCACCGCATTAGGTTGAAGTTTACGCACAATTGGCCAAGTTTTCTCATGCCACTCATAATAGGTTGTCCGGTCAATGATCCGTTTCCCTTCATGTCCACCGTAGTAACCATCACCACCGTTTGCACCGTCATGCCAAGAAGTAAACAAGGGCCCATAATTGCTCATCAATTCGGTCAGTTGCTGTCTGTAGGCATCGGCATAAGCTGGTGTACCATAATGTTCATCGTGACGGTCCCATGCTGATAGATATACACCGAACTTCATTCCATTACGGTTTGTTGCTTCCATAAATTCCTTTACCATATCGCCTTTTCCATTTTTCCATGGAGAGGAGGCAATACTGTAGGAGGTTGTTTTGGTTGGCCATAAACAAAATCCATCATGATGTTTGGCAACACTGATCAGGCCTCTGAAACCTCCATCTGCCGCTGCTTTGGCAATCTGATTTGCATTAAATGCCGAAGGATTAAACAAAGCAGGCTGCGCATCACCATAACCCCATTCTTTATTTTGGAAAGTCGTTGGCGTATAATGGATCAAGCAGTAGGTCTCCATCTCCTGCCATTTTAATTGGCGTTCGGTTGGCAAAGCTCCATAAGGTTTTAACGTATCTGGTTTAGCTACCGTACCGCTGGAAAGTAAGATGGAGGATAACAAGATTGTGAACATATTCTTTATTATAAGTACTAGAAAATTAGGTTGTAAAGCCCTAATATAAGAAGTTTTATAAAATTATCTATGTAACATTTGCGTACGGAAATAGGGTGGGAAAATCCAAAAATGTATTCTAGTCGTCGATAATTAGCCTTATTTAATCAAATCAATCGATTGATCTAAAACATTTCGGTGAAATAGCAAAATAGTTTCTTGGGGTTTTGTTGCTGTTCTTTTTTTAGTATGATTAAACCAAAACGAACTTATTTACCTGTTGGAGTGCAAACAAAAAACACAAATTTGTTATTAATAGAGGATAAAGAAGTTAGCTGTACTATAATCGGTGATTAGATGCCATTGGGACGAGATTGGCATGATAATTATAAGTTGTAGTGCAGAAAAAGGAATGTTTATATATT
>NZ_JBWKUH010000027.1:0-71528 GCF_059420745.1 Sphingobacterium sp. GW821-FHT03E03 | reverse complement strand
ACAGGCATAAAAACCGAGGCCGGAAACAGACCGCGGAGACTGCAGAAAGATAATGCAAAAGTGGAGTCTTCAAGGTCAGCAGAAATTCATCGTTTAGTTAGGGTTTAGTTAGGTTTTGTTTAGGTATAGTTTAGGTTTTGCTTAGATAAAACCTAATCAATACCTAACTGTACTCTAAATTAATAGTAAGTTATTACTAAATTAATGACAAACTTGTCCATAACAACGGGCAGCAATGGGGTAACCACGAAGACAGTTCTTTAATTTTCGAGCTATAGAACGATTGGGTTTTCATATATGCTCCAGTTCCGATCAACCTCTTGGGCAGACCTAAGCCATACCACAGTCGGGACAGCCTTGGTATAAATCCATGCTGTTTCCGTAGTGAGTCCATGGTGAGTCCGAGTCCAGCACGCTAAAACCGCACTCGCAGTACGATCTAGCATAGCTAGAATCTGCACTGAGGTACGTTCAAAGCCCGATTCGGGGCCGAACAGTTCTCCAACCGCAGCCTAAAAAACAGCAAAATAGACCAAATACTCGACCTCACTGGCCGGAATCGCAGGTTTGAAGAATAATTCAGCATCATATTACTGCTATAGCCAACCTAGTCGTTTTACTCCGGAAAACATGAGATCCACCAGATCCAGAGATATCCCTGATGGGGGTATTGACAAAGATTTTAATCATCACAAAAAAATGATTTCAGGTTCTAATTAGGAATATCCGTTTGATCTAGATTAAAAAATTACGAAAAGGGATCACTTGTATATAAGATGTTAAAGATATTGAATACTTTTATTGTAAATAAACATCATATTAGTCATGATAGATTATAACGAACTTTTAAAACAGGTAGAAGAATTTTCTAACGCTTATATTATACAGAATATCTCCTCTTGTCATTGTTTTCACAACAGCCTACATACACATTCAGTAGTACAAGCTGCAGATGAGATTTCCTCGTTTTATAAGTTAAATGACGAAGATCATTTTATAGTGATCAGTGCAGCCTACTTTCATGATTTAGGTTATGTAAAATCTGACAATGCGATTGGCCATGAAAAAAGAAGTGTAGAGATCGCTTTAGACTTCCTAAAGGATAAAGGCGTACCAGAAGAGGTAAAAGAAAAAATCAAAGGTTGTATCCTCGCCACCAGAATGCCCCAGGACCCAAACAATCTATTGGAGCAAATTCTTTGTGACGCTGACTTGTTCCATTTTGGAGGAGAGGACTTTGAAAACAGGAATAAACTGATGAAGACTGAAGCAGAGGCTGTATTAGGTAAAGAAATCGATAAGGATGTTTGGCGTGCTGGCACTATAAAACTTTTGTCAAGTCATCATTACCATACAGATTATGCCCAACAAAAGCTCAACGCAAAGAAAGAAGAGAACTTAAAAGAACTGGAGCGAAAACAGGAAAAATCCAAGGGCAAGAAAAAAGACGACAAGAAAGAAACAAAAAAAGAGAAAGATAAAAGTGTCAAACCTGAACGTGGTATAGAAACAATGTTCCGGATAACATCGTCCAACAACCAACGTTTGAGTGATATGGCTGATAATAAAGCTAATATTTTATTGACTGTTAACTCCATTATTCTATCTGTCGTTATTGCGGTATTATTTAGGAAATTGGATAGTAACGAACATCTCATCTTCCCAACGATAATTCTCACCGTCAGTGTTGTGGCAACAATGGTTATGGCCATCCTATCGACAATTCCGAAAATACCCTCTGGAAAATTCACAAAACAGGAGATTGAGAATAAAACCGTCAATCTATTATTCTTCGGGAACTTTTACAAAATGAAACTCGACGACTATAATGAAGGCATGCAAAAAGTAATGATCGATTCCGAATTTTTATACGGCATGCTTACAAAAGATGTCTATTCCCAAGGAGTCGTGCTAGGCAGAAAATATAAGTTATTACGTTATGCCTATGGCATTTTTATGTTTGGCCTGGTTATCTCTGTTATTACCTTTGTTGTTGCAACACTATTATAAATATAGATAAAGCTCCTTTAAATTCATTGCTGCTTAGATTATTTTTCAGATGCAAAAAAAAGACCTATATATCAACCGAGATATCAGTTGGCTTTCCTTCAATGACAGAGTACTTACTGAGGCTGAACGCACGGAAGTCCCGCTATTGGAAAAACTACAGTTCCTCGCCATTTTTTCCTCAAACTTAGATGAGTTCTACCGTGTACGGATGCCTGTATTGATGGCCTGGAAGAAAATTAAAAAGAAGACTAATGACCAGATCGTCCCAAATCTTGATATTGGGACTTACAAAAAGGCATCTAAAATAATCGATAAGCAACAGGAAAAATTCGGTTTCCTTTTAACTGATATCATTCATCAGTTAGCGGACGAAAATATTACACTAATCTATAATCAGGAGATTCCATTAGCGATAAAACCTCTTGTAGCTAACTATTTTTTTAATACAATAGCTTCTTATCTGCAAATAATTCCTGTAAACGAAGAGTTTTCCTTTTTCCCGATCAACAACCAGCTATATTTTGCGTTAACAGATAGGATTACGACAGAGCTGTTCATTGTCAACATACCCTCGGATCACATTAATCGTTTTTTTACCTGTCAAGCCAATAGTAAAACATATGTAGTCTTCATCGATGATATTATCAAACTATTTCTTCCAAACTTACTAAAGAAAGAAAATTTAAATTTCTATTCCTTCAAAATCACTCGGGATGCTGAACTCAATTTACAAGACGAATTTGATGGTGATATAGCGCAGAAAATAGAGGCAGAGGTCAAGAAGAGGGATCTTGGCTATGCAACTCGATTCTTACATCAACCGGGTTTTCCAAACCAAATTACCGAAAGGCTCGCCGTTCTTTTTGACTTAAGAAAAAGTAGCATTGTCGCTGGTGGATATTATCATAATTTGAAGGATTTTTTCTCTTTCCCAATAAAAAAGGGAGAATTGTCTTTTCCAAAACAGCAGCAGATAGTCGCACATCAGGACTTTGAAAATTCCATTTTTGACCAGCTCGATCAGCATGATATTTTAATCTGTACTCCTTATGAATCATTTGATCCTATTCTTCGGTTTTTTAATGAGGCAGCAATAAACCCTGATGTTGAGGAGATCCATACCACGCTCTATCGAATTGCCAGCGATTCGCATATTGCTCAAGCCTTGGCTACCGCAGCAAAGAATGGCAAAAAAGTGAATGTATTTGTTGAGTTAAAAGCACGCTTTGATGAAGCCAATAATATACATTGGTCAAGAATTATGAAAGAGCAGGGGGTAACGATCAGCTATAGTATCCCAAACCTTAAAGTGCATGCTAAAATTGCCCTTGTCAAACGAAAAGATGGAAAAGAGAGTGCATTATTCGGAACAGGCAACTTAAATGAGAAAACCGCCAAGGTATATACCGATTACTTCTTAATGACATCCAATCGCCTGTTAACAGAAGAGCTAAGCCTGCTATTTGAATTTTTACCCAACAGAAAGAAACCGAACAGCCCAACGGATATTCCATTTCAAGAGCTTTTAATTGCTCAATTCAATTTAAGGCAGACTTTTGTCACTTTGATTGATGAAACCATCGCTCAGGTAAAGATGGGCATCGTTGCTTCGATAAAAATTAAGCTAAACAATTTAGAAGAAGAATCGTTAATCAATAAATTATACGAAGCCAGTCAGGCTGGTGTGCAGGTACAATTATTGGTCAGAGGAATTTGCAGGCTTAAACCCCAGGTAAAGGGATTAAGTGAAAACATTGAAGTAAAACGGATCGTAGGGCGATATCTAGAGCATGGGAGAATCTTTATATTCCAATATGGAGAGTATACAAAGGTGTATTTAGGTTCCTCAGACTGGATGAATCGCAATATCTACCATCGGATAGAAACCTGTTTCCCGATGACGGAACCAGTCTTAGCCAGCAAGATTCAGCAGCTATTTGAAATTCAATTTGCTGACGATATTGAAGCAACTTTCCTTGATGAGACGGGGCAAAATATACCTGTAGAACATCCGATTGGCAATAAATCACAGCAACAAATTGTTGACTACTTAAACAACTGAATTCATGAAAGACGCTACACGATTAACCGCTCTTGCTTTAGGAATGATTTCCACGGTATTGCTGGCTTGTAACCCCAGTAATGCGAATAAAGAACGTACGGCTAATGTAACCGACGTTACAACAGATAAACAACAGCAACAGGCAATTCCCTATAGATTATCATCCGGCGAAAAGATAAATTTGCCCGATGAACTGCTCGAAATATCAGGTATCGCATTTCTTGAGGGACAAGACCAAGATATCTATGCCATTCAGGACGAACAGGGGCTACTTTTCAAATACAATTTGTCCACTCAAAAGCTTATATTCAATCCATTTGGAAAGGATGGTGATTACGAAGATATCGGTATTAGTAAAACGCATTTCTTTATTTTAAAGAGCAATGGGGCTGTCTATTCCTTTCCCATCACGGAGAAAGATAACATACAGACGGTCGCCGAACAAAAAGATATTTTACCCAAAGGTGAATATGAAGGGCTTTTTGTAGGCAAAACAAGTAACCTTGCCTATGTACTCTGTAAAGAATGTCGTACAGACAAAAAACAGTCACAAACTACGGGATATATTTTCTCCATTGGCGCCGATGGCAAGTTCAATCCACAAGGTGAATTTGCAATTCAGATTGATGAACTGAAAAAATTTAATCCCAAAATCAAAAAGACATTCAAACCTTCAGCCCTTGCAAAGAAAACCGATAGCAATGAATGGTACATTTTATCTTCCATTGACAAGGCCCTTGTTGTAACAGATGAAAATTTCCATGTCAAATCTATAACAACGCTGGATCCAAAGCTATTTCCGCAACCAGAAGGTATCAACTTTGATTCAAAATCCAATCTTTACATCAGTAGCGAAGCTGGCGATCAAGACAAAGGAATCATTTATAAATTTGAAAAATAATAAGCATGCAACGGGCCTTACCATTCTTTTTACTTTTTCTCGCTACACAAGCTTATTCTCAGCAGAAGAATAAGTTGAATTCGACAATCGACACACACAAAGAAAAATCTCCGATACAAGCCGTGATTAAAGACAGTACTATTGTTGTAGCAAATGCAAAGTATGGAAAGGCGGGTGGATTTAAGAAGTCATTTCTTGGAGAAAATTATCGTAGAGAATGGGCTGCCGAGACCACCTTACCTGTGTTACAGCTCTCTCGATTATACGGCGGTCTGACCCCTGTTAAACAGGGCGGAGGGATGCAATCCATTTCGCTCAGGTTGACAGACCCAACAGGTAGAGAATGGGCGCTTCGATCAGTAAATAAGCGAACAGAGTCTTTGATCCCAGTAGAATTGCATGGCACCTTTGTACAGGATGTTCTGGATGATGCAACGAGCGCACAACATCCTTATTCAGCATTGATGATTCCAGCGCTGGCTAATGCGGTGAATGTTCCACATGCACATCCCGTTATAGGAGTCGTTGCACCAGATACAATCCTTGGCGAGTATGCTCCTTTATTCGAACACACTATTGCCCTATTGGAAGAACGAGAGCCTATGGGCGACTCCGATAATAGTTCAAAGGCCGTGCGCAAGCTTCAAGAAGACAATGATGATGATTTTAAACCCAAGGCATACCTGAGGGCACGTATGCTGGATGTAATTGTAAGTGACTGGGATCGTCATGAAGATCAGTGGCGTTGGTATAATGAAAATCAGGATACTGATGATAAAGACAAGGATTATATTCCGATCCCTCGGGATCGAGATCAGGCCCTGCGTGTTACACAGGGATTTTTGATGAAAGATATTTATCAACAGTTTGTCAACCCCGTTATGCAGGGTTTTACAAAAGGCATTCCAAATATCAGATACTCCCTTTTCAAATCTAGATTTTTAAATGCACATCCAAGCAATCAGCTCTCCCACAAGGAATGGACAAAAGAAGTAAATCAGTTTGCCTCCAATTTGACAGATTCGGTACTCTGGCAATCTGTCAAAAGCTTACCACAATCATCCATCGCTATTCGGGGAGAACAGATTTTCCGCATCCTTCAAAGCAGACGCGATGCTTTGCCGGCGGCAATGGAAGAGTATTATCGTTTTATCAATAATATTGTCGATATCCATTTCAGTGATAAGAACGAAAAGGTCGAGATTGCAAGTACCCCAGATGAGGGCTTAAAAATCATTGTGTCCAAAATAAACAAAGATGGAAAGGTGACTAAAACCCTAATGGACAAGACTTATGAAAAGAACTTAACAAAAGAAATCCGATTATACCTTTCTGAAGGTCAGGACTCGGTATCCATAAATAATGTAAATTCGCCCATAAAACTGCGCATTATTGGCGATAGTCTGCCAAAGACCTATGTAATCAATAACAGCCACTCAAAAATAAAGCTCTATGAGAATACGGGCAACTCCACTTTTTTAGGAGAAAAAGGTCGAATCAGGCTACATCAAGGTAAGGACAGCTCGAATACACAGTTCGTTCCCGTCAATCTATACAACTCTTGGCTACCCTTGTTAACAGCGGGTTATAACGCTGATGATGGCTTTTCTCTCGGACTTGGCGCAGCATATACGCATCAGCGGGGTTTTAGAAAAGCTCCTTTTACCTATAAACAGCAGATTACTGTGGCCGCGGCATTCCGAACAGGGGCCTATAAAATTCATTATCGTGGCGAATGGGAAGATGTAATAGGTAATGCAGACTTCGTCATTGATGCATTAGCAAAAGCGCCCGACAATACGCAAAACTTTTTTGGTGTTGGCAACAATTCCCTATTTCTAAAAGATCAGTATGGCGCTAAATACTACCGTAGCAGATTCAATATTTTCAATGTCAATCCACTACTGAGGTGGCACCCTTCGTCTACGCTGAATTATGCTATTGGTCCCCATATCCAGTTTTATCACCTGGATCCAATTGAAAATCAGGACCGTTTTATCTTAAATCCGCAAGCGCTCCATTCTTACGATAGTGTTTCTATTACCAATGACAAAGCTTTCGTTGGACTAAATGCTTTTCTGACGCAAGATACACGTAACCGCAAGATCAATCCAAGTAAAGGATTATTTATCAAGGCAGCACTACATTCTTTTTTGGGCTTAAATAAATATTCGAGAAATTCAGGCCAACTAAGCGCAGAAATGACAGGCTATTTTAGTGCCCTGAATGAAGGCATCGTATTCGCAAATAGAGTAGGCGGGGGAACGGTGGTGGGCAATCCTACATTCTATCAATATCTATTTCTAGGAGGTCATGAGAATCTTCGTGGTTTTCGTCAATATAGATTTGCTGGCGAGCAAATGATATACAACAACCTAGAAGCCCGCGTCAAGATTCATGAGGTAAAAAGCTACGTTCTACCCGGAGAACTAGGGATCATGGGGGTGTATGATATCGGGAAAGTATGGGCAAAAGATCATAACAGTAAGACAGTCCATCAAGGATTCGGTGGAGGACTTTATTATATCATCGCCAATGCATTACCTCTTCACTTTGTGATGGCCAAATCTAATGACGGTTGGTACCCCTATTTTAGTACCGGCTTCCGTTTCTAAAAGTGTTCAATAAATGGAAATAAAGAATATACGACTAGCCAAAAGCGAAAGCAGGCTATATAATATCGAGAAGAAGCTCCATTTCGAACCTTTTTTTCGTTATCTAGAGTCATTTACCGAAGGCGATGTATCTACAGATGACATGATTCCATTATTTGCCCTAGAACGCATCAGAGAGATTGAACAGGTCAGCGGTAGGCTATGTAAGCAAAACTTAAGCGCTTATAAAGATATTTTACAGCTCATTTACAGCCTTTCAGTATCGCTAATTGATACTGACCCCAAAAGATATTGGGCACTTGCAACACCACTTGCGGAAGAAACATTTTATGGTACAGAAGCTTTTTTCGAACTCTGGAAAAATGAGCTGGAGGAACAAGATCTTCGAGATCAAATGCAAGATGGAGGCATCCTGAACAATCAGGAAAAACTGATGTATGCCCTTATTTTCGAACGGTTATATGGACTTCCTGCCAAAGAAAATAATACAATCGTCTACTATCATTTAAATGAGCAGGGCGAAATCATTGATTATTACGATTTAAATATAGATTTCAAATTTGTTGATATTAAACCAAAAAAGGAACTTCCACAATTTGATGTAGGGCTTCTGACCAAAAATGCCAATGATACCTCTTTATTCGATTGGAATATTGTTGTCAATACAATTAAGATCGAAGATTTTGAGCTATCGGGCTTTACCATCCTCACTGTCAGGAAAAGCAGTTTAGAGCATACTGTCAAGAGGATACAATCTATTTTATTGGATCTCGCAACATATAATTACCATCTCTTCCTATCAGATCTCGAAAAAATTATTGCTCCGATCTTGAAGGGTTCAGATACGGTTTTCAGCCTGTTTCCATTGTTTCAGCTAAATGGGCTACCATTTTTTGATTATTCTATTACCAACAAAAGTATTTTAATTTCGGAAACCTACGCAAACAACAGCTATACCAACATCAATCCAGAAGTCGCCAATTATCTAAAACATCCGCATCTCATCTTCTACAATACGATGGATGCTATTAAAAATACCACTTCCATTTTTGAAGAACGCATTAAGACATCCGGAGTCAGGACCTATCTATGCATTCCGTTGATACATAATCATGATTTGTCTGGCATTCTGGAAATTTACAGTCATCAACTGGATCAATTGGATAATGAAACAATACACTCTCTTCGTGAGCTTGTACCGCTACTATCCCAGTTATCACATGATATCACGACAGAATTCAAAAAACGTATTGACGAGATTATCATTAACCGATTTACAACAATACAGCCAGCCGTACAGTGGAAGTTTAACCATATTGCCGCTCAGTATATTCAAGAATTCGAAAATGACGAACAAAATGCGCATATTAAACCGGTTATTTTTGAAGAGGTATATCCTCTCTATGGTGCCATTGATGTAAAAGATTCTACAGTCATCCGTAATGCATCCATCTTAAAAGACTTTAGTTTCAAAGTAAAACAACTAGCTCTCCTCATTGACGAATTGTCTTCGGATGGTACACATCAATTAATTGTCGCTTTTTCTAAACGCGTAGATCAGATTACCGAATCGCTCGACCATATATCCTTTGATGAGTCTATGGTAAAGATTATTGAGTTTTTCAGAAAGGATGTTCAACCATTTCTCGATGAGGCGAGAAGACAATTCCCAACAAAGCTTGCCATTATCGAGCATTATGCGAGACACTTTTTTACCAATCGTGATACAGGCGAGTTTTATAGGAATGAATTTGAAACCTCTTTGCGTCAAGTAAACCATATCATCAGTAAAGAACTCAATCATTTCAACAGCTTCATTCAGGGCAATTATCCGTCTTACTTTCAAAAATTTAGAACAGATGGTATTGAGTATGATATTTATGTTGGGGAATCCATTACGCCCCAGCAACTTTTTAGTTATGAGTTTATCAATGTCTTTAGGAGGCAACAAATTATATCCATGGCCAGAATTGCCCTAAAAGCCCATCATGTGAAGCGTGATCTACCGCTTGCTCTACAGACCACACAACTTATCTTCATCAACCCGCACAGTATTGATATCAGTTTTCGGGAAGACGAACGTCGATTCGATGTAGAAGGATCATTAAATATCCGTTACGAAATCATCAAAAAAAGAATAGATAAGATCCGGATAAAACGTACAAAGGAGAGGCTTACTCAGACCAACAAAATAGCAATCGTCTATTTATCGGATGAGATTTTAGAAGACCTGAATCTAAGCATACAAGCTATCTATGATATGGGAATAATTGAAAGCACCGTAGAACATCTCAAATTGGAAGATGTGCAGGGAATTGTAGGTTTGAAGGCTATTCGTCTTACAGTAAACCTAAACTACAGAGATTTCTCCTAAATTTGTCGAAATCTCTCTTTGCAGTAGAGTGAATAAATAGGAAAATATTTAAAAAACAGTATTACGATGATAACTGATGCCAACTATTTTTATTTAAGCGATTTGCTTGGCACCTTATTTTTTGCAATATCGGGGACTTTATCCGCAAAACGTAAGGATATCGACATCTTTGGAGCTGCCTTTCTGGGCTTTGTGACAGCTATTGGCGGAGGCTCCATGCGAGATGTATTTTTAAACCTACGTCCCGTTTGGGTCAACGATAGCAATTATCTAATAGCCATATTCTTGGGCATCTTGATTGCTATTGTATTCAATCGGCAGCTCTATGGTTACTATCGTACCCTAACACTTTTTGATGCCATAGGAATCAGCTTCTTTACCATTTTAGGGGTACAAAAGTCATTGAACTATGAGAGTAATGTCTATGCGGCAATTATTTTTGGAATGTTTACAGCTGTTTGTGGAGGCATGACACGTGATATTCTGCTCAATGAGACACCACTGATCTTTAAAAAGGAAGTTTATGCAACAGCCTGTCTGGCCGGTGGACTGATCTATATTCTACTCGTTCATCTCAATCTTGATTTATCCTGGGCCGCTTTTATTGCTGCCGGTGTTGTTTTCCTTGTTCGGATGACTGCAGTCAAATACAGATTATATCTTCCCCGCTTGGATTGATAGGTGAGATTTGGAAATTATTGCTGTTAACAACAAAAGAAAAAGCGTTAGTATGGACTAACGCTTTTTCTTTTGTTGTGGGAATTTCATTTTATAACTCACTCGGATATTGCCTTTGGCAATCGCATCCAATTTGCTCTTCAACATTGTTTTCTTAAGTGTACTTAGTTTGTCCGTAAACAATTTACCTTCAAGATGATCGTATTCGTGTTGAACGACACGTGCAGCCAGTCCAGTTAGATCCACTTCATGTTCTTCAAAATTCTCATCCAAATAATTAATGCGAATATTTTTGTGACGAAGCACGTCTTCGTTAATATCTGGTATACTTAGGCAACCTTCACCAAAGGCCCATTTTTCACCGGATTCTTCGACCATAATCGGGTTGATGAAAACTCTTTTGAAAGACTTAAGCATTTCTTTATTCTCTTCGTCATCCTCTGCAAATGGTGTCGCATCAATAACAAACATTCGTATTGGCAGACCTATCTGTGGTGCTGCAATCCCAACACCATGTGCGGCATACATGGTATCATACATATCATCAATCAATTTTTTTAAATCGGGATAGTCTTCATCTATTTCTTCAGCGACCTTTCTCAATACAGGGTCGCCATACGCCACTATCGGAAGTTTCATAGTACTATTATATTTTGCACAAAGGTACGGATAATTATTAAAAGCGAATATTTCGTCAAAACTTCCATAAAAGTTACTTTTGTCTTATGACTCCATCCTTTAAAGACTTGGCTATTCGGCTCAAAATTGACCTCGAACGACAGCTCGAAGTACAACTACCCCTGATCGAACTTGATGGATTTATACAAATTTCCGCTACTGAAATAACAAAAAATATATTTATTTACCCTAATGAGCGATTTTTACGCTATCATACCCCTGAACATGGCATTCATATAGATGAAGACCAACTAGCGCAAAAATTCGATCTCATCGTCCAGCGCATCGTTGCTAAATCAAAGAATAATAGACGTATCTATGCACGGAAAACTGTCGTTGCCCGCATTGATAAAAAAGTAACTCAACAGTTCCTCGTGGAACATCATCTGCAGACAGCTCTCCCCGGAAAATATCGGTATGGACTATATGATCAAGGTGAACTCGTTTCCGTTGCTGTATTTTCTGGTGGGCGCCGTATGAATGATAAAAGAGAAGAATATCGCTCCTTTGAATTATTGCGCTTTTGCAATAAATCTGGTTATAACGTGATCGGCGGGCTAAGCAAATTAATCACCGCATTCGCTAAAGATTTCCAGCCGGGGGATATCATGACATATACCGACCGGGATTGGAGTCAACATTCCTCGTTGGAAAAGATCGGTTTTACAACAAAAGAAATTACGACACCTATTAACTTTTGGATAGCGGGAATACATCGATATACCTATCGCTCCGACGAAGAACTACAAGCATTAATGGAGCGGATCCCAATTGGCTTTCCAAAGGAAAACATGGGAAGCATCAAGATGATTTTATATATAAAATAAGCTAAATTGTGTATATTGTACACTGTAATAGTTTGAAAAAAAATAAATAATCAAAAATAATAACGTTATGAAGAGAAAACTTCGCATGGGTATGGTCGGAGGCGGAAATGACGCCTTTATTGGAGCTGTACACCGCATCGCCGCTTTTATGGATGGCAAGATTGAGTTGGTTTGTGGTGCATTTAGCATCGATCCACAGATTTCAAAACAATCTGGAGAAGACTTATTTGTAGCTCCCGAGCGTGTCTATTTAACCTACGAAGAGATGATCGAGAAAGAATCTTTGCTTCCTGATGGAGAACGCATGGATTTTGTAACTATTGTTACTCCTAACTTTCTACATTTTGCCCCAGCTAAATTAGCCTTGGAAAAAGGTTTCGATGTTGTCGTTGAAAAACCTATGACTGTATCAGTTGAAGAAGCAAAAGAGTTACAGGAGACTGTAGAGCGCACAGGTCGTACCCTATGTTTGACACATACCTATTCGGGGTATCCAATGGTAAAACAGGCCAAAGCAATGGTGAAAGAAGGCCACTTTGGTAAAATAAGAAAAATTGTTGTTGAATATCCACAGGGATGGTTAAGCCGTTTAACCGAACGTGAGGGCAATGCAGGTGCTGCCTGGCGCGCAGACCCAAAACGCTCAGGCAAATCTTTGGTAATGGGGGATATCGGTACCCATGCGGCTCATCTTGCGGAATATGTTTCAGGATTAAAAATCGAAGAATTATGTGCTGATTTGACAACATTTGTTGAAGGCCGTTTATTGGATGATGATGGTTCGGTATTGTTACGTTTTGAAAATGGCGCAAAAGGTGTATTAATGGCATCACAGATCTCAGCAGGAGAGGAGAACGCAGTCCGTATCCGTATTTATGGTGAAAAAGGAGGGCTAGAGTGGGCCAACGAAGACCCCAACAACCTGATCATCAAAATGCTGGATCAGCCTCGCCAATTGTACCGTACAGGAAATGCTTATGCAGCTCCATATACATTGAGTTCTTTTGCTACACATAATACACGTATCCCTGCAGGTCACCCAGAGGGTTTATTGGAGTCCTTTGCAAACATTTATCGCAACTTTACGTTAACTGTCAGCGCAAAACGAGAAGGTAGAACCCCAACAGCTGAAGAACAAGATTTTCCAACTGTCTACGATGGTGTAAGAGGTATGACTTTTATTGATACTGTTGTAAAAAATAACGAAGGAACAGAAAAATGGACTAAATTTGTCGTGTGATAGACAGATTAGAACATATACTTTCTCTTTTGGAGCGGGCAACTGTTCCAAAAGAGAAAGTAATCGTTATTTTGGGACCAACAGCCTCAGGAAAAACCAAACTGGCAGTACAACTTGCCCAACAAATTGATGCCGAAATTATAAGTGCGGATTCCCGGCAAATTTACAGACGTATGGATATCGGCACCGGAAAAGACCTTACTGAATATCAAGACATTCTATATCATCTTATCGATATACAAGAACCCGGCGCAAAATACAATCTTGGAAATTTTATCACTGATTTCAATCAGGCCTATCAATCCATTTTAAAAAAAGGCAAACATACAATCTTATGCGGCGGGACGGGTTTATACTTGCAAAGCGTTATCCAACGAGCTCCCTATGCACTGATTCCGAGCATCGAAGGATTCAAAGAAGCGCTCTCGGACCAGACTAAATCAGAATTAGTGGAACGGGTAAATGCTTACACATGTCCCTTGGACTTCCAGATAGATCATTCTACCAATAAACGCATCATCCGCGCCATCGAGATACTAGAGTTTCTCAGACAAAATCCAGGCTTCAAACCCGAGCAGCAAGCTCCTGAGACTCTTGTTATTGGACTAAATCCGCCTCTTGAAAAAAGAAGATCAAGCATCAGTAAGAGACTAAATGGGCGAATAGAAAACGGCTTTCTGCAAGAAGTCGAACAATTATTAGCCGAGGGGATTTCCCATGAGCAATTACAATATTATGGACTAGAATATAAATATGCTTCTTTTTATCTCCTTGGACAGTTGAACTACGCTTCCTTCTTCACAAAGTTAGAAACAGAAATACATCGTTATGCCAAACGTCAAATGACGTACTTCCGGAAAATGGAAAAAGATGGGATCAAGATTCATTGGATATAAACAAAAAAGGGCTAGTATTGCTACTAACCCTTTTCGTTAATCTCTTTCTATTATAACTTGATTTCCTCATCTTTCGCATTGAAGAAGTGGAATTCAGTTAGGTAATATGACGTCATTGGATTTACTTTAATCCATTTACCGTACTTCATAAACCATTTCATTCTTTTAGAAATCAAGCCAGACTTAATGTAAGCGTCTATGTATGGGTGAACACATAAGGTCACCTTTTTCTCATTCTGTTCTTGAAGAATAAAACTCAAATTATTTTCAATATCATCCATCAGGACAATACTTGATCGGATTTCACCTGTACCATCACAAGCCGGACATTTCTCGTTTGTGACAATATTCATTTCAGGTCTTACACGTTGACGGGTGATCTGCACTAGCCCAAATTTACTTGGTGGCAAAATCGTATGTCTCGCTCTGTCCGACACCATACATTCTTTTAAGAACGTATACAACTCTTTTCGATGATTAGGCTTGTGCATATCGATAAAATCGATGACTACAATTCCCCCCATATCACGCAAACGCAGTTGCCGCGCGATTTCTTTTGCTGCTTCCATATTGACCAGCAATGCATTATCTTCCTGATTCTCCTTATTGGCAGAACGGTTACCGCTATTGACATCAATTACATGTAGGGCTTCGGTATGCTCGATAACGAGATACGCACCACCGGGCAATGTAACAGTTTTGCCAAAAGCTGCCTTGATTTGCTTTTCAACACCAAAATGGTCGAAAATTGGTTCTTTATGTTTGTAAAGTTTTACAATTTTCTCCAAATCTGGAGATATATCGTGTATATATGATTTTGTTTCTTCGAAGATCGAAGGATCATTAACATAAATATGCGAAAACTCATCCGTTAGGATATCCCGGAGAATCGTGGATGCACGATCCATTTCGCCGAGAACCTTTTGTGGTGGTTCAGCATTACGAAGACGTTTGGTAAATAGCTCCCATTTTGAGATCAGGTCCAGTAAGTCTCGTTGTAGTTCTTCAACACCCTTTCCTTCAGAGACCGTACGGATAATTACACCAAAATTAGCTGGTTTAATTCCTTCGACAATCTTTTTGAGGCGGTTGCGCTCATTACTACCTTTGATACGCTTGGAAATGGAAACAGTACTTGAGAAAGGTACCAAAACGACAAAACGACCTGCAATTGAAAGGTCTGAACTCAGACGAGGTCCTTTTGTTGAGATGGGTTCTTTGGCGATTTGTACTGGCACGAGCATATTTTTGCTCAAGACATCAGAGATCTTACCAGCTTTATCGATATCCTTTTCAAGTTTTAAACTATTGAGCAGTTTCTCTTGATAACTGCCATTCTTTACTATACGCGTAAGCTTTAGCAAAGATTGAACTTGTGGACCCAAATCTAGATAATGTAGAAAAGCATCCTTTTCGTAGCCTACATCTACGAAAGCCGCATTCAGCCCTGGCATAATCCGCTTGATACGTCCAAGATAAATATCTCCGACAGCGAAATTGTTATTTGCGGGTTCACGGTTAAGTTCAACAAGCTGCTTGTCTTGTAGTAAAGCAATAGTTACCCCTTTATCAGGAGTTGAATCGATAATTAATTCCTTTACCAAAAGCTACTCATTTTTGATACCTATGCAATATCCTATCGCAATTTTTGGTATCCGATTAAACATTTAAAGAACGTTGTTACGAAAAAAACAATCTACACACCCATTAAAGACATGTAGATCGTTTCGTAAAGCTATCTCAGCAAGATGGGCCAAGATGTTTAAAAGCTTAACACAAGACTATTTTTTCTTGTGTCTATTTTTTCTTAAACGTTTTTTACGTTTGTGAGTAGCCATCTTGTGTCTTTTTCTTTTTTTTCCGCTTGGCATAGCTAAATTTTTTAATGATTATAAAATAATAAATTAATTACTTGCTCAATTCCCCGATCTTACGGTCGATGAATTGTGATAGGGACGGATCAGCTGCCAACTCTTTACTTTTTTGAAAAGCAGTTACGGCCTCTTTTTTCATCCCAATATTTTCATAGCCTGTGGCTAAGTAAAAGTATGACTCTGCATCGGGTTTTTGATCGATAACGGTCTTAAAACGCTCGATGGCTTTGTCAAACTGACGGGACTGTAATGAAAACAATCCCAAAGTTTTATTCGCTTCTAAGTTTTTCGGATCAGCAGCAACAACTTCACGCAATAAAGCAATACCTGCCATTGGATTGTTTGTTCCTGATACCATTGCGGCACCTAATCCTGTTTTTGCATCAAGACTACTTGAATTAGCTTTTAGCGCCGCCTCATACGCATGAATTGCATTCTGATTAAGAGCTTGAGCCAAAGTAGAATCTTGCAAATTAGTATAAGCAGCACGATAAGCATTACCCGCTTTCAACCAATATTCAAATTGAGGAGAAACCTTTGCCATTTCCTCATACACAAATGCCTGAGGGGCTGGTTTTGCGACATCGTCCCACTTATTTGCCAACTGTTGCAACAGCTTTATCTTATCTTCACCGGAAGCTTTTGCAACCTGGGCCTCAATATCGGAAATTTCTTTGACTAAACTAGCATCTAAACCTTGTTTTGTCATCGAAGAGATATTTTCCAAGTTTACTTCATTGGAAGGTTTCGATTCAGATGCTGCAGCAGTTTGTTTTTCTTTGTCCACCAAACCTTTAATAGGCTGCGCAAATAGCACAGCAACCAAGGCTACTACTGCTCCTATGACTATTATTTGTTTGGTTTTTGCCATTTTAATCTATTTTAAGATTATTTATTGCCGTTTTTTACTTTCTCAACGAAAATTTTAGCTGGCTTGAAGCTAGGAACAAAGTGCTCTGGAATAATGATTGCTGTATTTTTTGAAATGTTTCTTGCAGTCTTCTCAGCTCTTTTTTTGACTACGAAGCTACCAAAACCTCTTACATATACATTTTCTCCTCCGATCATTGCGTTTTTGACAACTTTGAAGAACGCCTCTACGGTCTCTTGAACATCTACCTTCTCTAAGCCAGTTTTGTTAGAGATTTCTGCAATAATTTCTGCTTTAGTCATATCTATTTTACTGTAATTATTTATTTTTCAACCCTTAAGCCAACTAATGTTTGGGGATGCAAAAGTATTGTTTTAAAATGAGGAATGGAAATTATTTAAACACTTTTTTGATAAATAAGCTTCCAAAAGCCAAACATTTACAATCAATTAACGAGATTTCACATCGAACAAACCGCTAAATAAATTCCAAAATTAACAACAATTTCCTAATTTACAACAAGTTGATTCATTGGATGTCATAAAAAAATCAAGATATGCCAATTGCATGACCAATACGTTCCAAATCTTCCCGAGTATGGTGTGCATTGACAACAATTCTATTCAATAATGGATCTGTCGGAAGGGGATAAGGAAAACTAGAGACCAATATACTTGCTTCCATCAGCCTTTCATAGAGACTAATATCACTGGAAGAAAATACGGGGAAATTAGCAATGCTATTTAAATCCCCTTGTGAAAGGGATGCGAAATAAAGAATATTTGCCTGCAATTTTTCAAATTGCTTACGATAGATCTGCTCCCCATTTACAAAAGCATAAAGACTCGCGGGGGAACTAGGGGAGGCTCCAGTATAAAAGTTTGATTTTTTCAGCTGTGCTATCCGTTTCTGGCTGGCCAAAATCAGGCCCGCGTCTGTCGCTAAGCCCTTTGCCAAAGAAGCAACAACAATCAACTCCATATTTCCCCTTGCAAAATCACGCTCCACCAGTGAGATGCTATTTTCATGCAGCACACCGATCCCGTGAGAATCATCCAACAAAAGGGTGACCCTTTTAGTTGCCGAAATTCCATCAAAGACAGAGAAATCATATCTTTCAGGAGTCATGTTATCCAGGCTATTGCTAACAATAACAAAAGATGTTTCTTTGGATTGATTGATATAATCGACAGTACGCAAGCACCAATCCCTAAAAGCCCCTATTATGCCAGGGTTTGCGTCAAGCCACAAGGAAGGATGGCTAGCAGGCGCATAAAGCAATTCTCCCTCTTGTGATAACGTTTTGACAACAAATTGAGTCGCCAAGTAACCGCTTGACAGCAATAATCCAGACTCAAATCCAAATCGCTGGGCCGCATATTCCTCAGCTTGGTCAAATATAGCCTGCTGAACATTGTTATTTCGAGAAGTGCCATTATTAACACCATAACGCCTTAACCCTTCGATGAAAAGTTCGATATATTCATTATCGGTCGCCAACCCTAAATAGGAAGTTCCTCCAAAAAAAAGGTATTCCTTTCCATCCAAATAGATGCATCGTGCAGTAGGCTGATCAAGTTTTGTAAAATTCTTCATTTAAATATTTAGGGGTGATATACTTAGTCCTCCAACACCTCCGGATTGGCAATATGCTGTGGGGCTCCTTGTGCGAAAGCAACAATATTCTCAAAAGCCAACTTAAATAGCTGCTCGTAGCCATTTTCTTCAACGTAGCCCAAATGGGGTGTGCAAATCACATTCGGCATCTGCAACAATGGATAATTGGAGTCTGTAATAGGCTCTGTCTCGTAAACGTCCACTGCTGCAGCGCCAGGAGTTCCGCTTTTCAAAGCATCCAGAAGTGCATTTTGTTCAACCAATTCCGCACGCGAAGTATTTACGAATAGCGCGGATGGTTTCATGGAACGTAGATCTTCCAACTTTACTATACCTCGGGTTTCCGGCACCAATCTTAGATGTAATGATACGACATCAGCAAAATGAAAGAAATCCGACTTACTAGACGCGGCTAAGAATCCGTCTTTCACTGCCTCTTCCCGGGAACTTTCGCTACCCCACACAATCACCTCCGCACCAAAGGCCTTGGCATACTGCGCAACCCGGCGCCCGATCTTTCCGTAGCTCCATATACCTATCGTCTTCCCGGCCACAGCTTGGCCAATATTCGTCTGCCATTGCCCCGCTTTCATCGCTGTAATCGCTTGCGGCAGCTTCCGTAAACCATTCATAATTAATAACCAGGTCAGCTCGGCAGGTGCAATCGGCGATCCCATACTTTCTGCGACAGCAACCTGATAAGCAGTACAGCTCTCCAGATCAAGGTGGTTGGAAATTTTACCGGTTTGACTGATAAGCTGGAGAGTTGGAAGCCTATTGAGCAGATCAGCAGAGATTTTCGTTCGCTCTCTGATCAATACCAAGGCTTCTGTATTTTCAAGCTTTTCGGCCAGAAGAGCCGGATCTATATAGGATTGTTTCAATATCTGAACATCGTGACCATCAAGTATTTTGAAACAATCCAACTGTCGGACAGCATCTTGATAGTCATCTAAAATGGTAATTCGCATCTTTCTGTGACTTAATTTACACCGCTCGTTATCACGATCGGTTCTCATTCCAAGCATTAATTTACAGCATAAAATCGGAATACGACATTTCATCATAATATTTTGACATTTCATCCACTCTTTTTCGTGGAAGCAGCTGCTCCATTCCATTTTTGGATAAAAGTCAATAAAATGAAGCTGCTATTAACCATACTATTTTTAAGTACCACTACCATTTTCGCTCAATCTATTCTCAAAGGCAGGGTAGTAGAGAAAAATGGTAAACCTATCTATTTAGCCAATGTTTATATAGAAGGTACCTACGATGGGAGCACAACAGACTCGCTCGGAAATTTTACTTTTGAAACCAATGAGCGGGGTGTCAAGACAGTCAAAGCGTCCGTTGTAGGTCGTCCACTGTATAGCAAAACTATTGAATTACCATATAAAGAACTTTTGATCATTCAATTGCAGGGTAGTGAGAATCGATTGCAAGAGGTCAGTATTCAGGCAGGGGTCCTTCAAGCCAACAGCTCAGGCAAAAACACGGTGATGAGCCCCTTGGACATCGTCACGACAGCAGGAAGCATGGGCAACATCATTAGCGCTTTGGCAACATTACCGGGAGCACAAGTTGCGGGAGAAAACGGCCGTCTCATGGTTCACGGCGGAGATGCCTCCGAAACACAGACTTACATCAATGGGATACGAGTAGCACAGCCCTATACCGCAAGCCCAAATGAAGTTCCTGTCAGGGGTCGGTTCTCACCAATGCTCTTTAAAGGCGTCAATTTTTCTACCGGAGGTTATTCTGCGGAATTTGGTAATGCCTTATCCAGCATTTTGGCACTTAGTACAGAAAACACTATTGAACAGCCCAAAACAGAAATTTCTTTATCCTCGGTAGGATTAGGTCTAGGACATACATTGCAATGGGGTAAAAACTCACTGACATTCAACAGCAGCTATACAAACTTAAAGCCCTATTCAAAAATCATTACCCCCGATATCAGATGGACCAAGCCCTATGAAAACGCTTCCGGGGAACTGATCTATCGCCACCAGTTTAAAAAAGGTTTTCTAAATATTTATGGGGCGTACAATTTTGAGAATATGGGGCTTTACCAATCCGACATCAATTACGAAGAGCCTATCCCATTGAAAAAGAAGTCCAACAATAGCTACGCCAACATCACCTATAGTCAAGACCTAGGAAATCGCTGGGCATTCCATTCAGGTGTTGGAATAGGCTATCTGACAGACAAGCTCCATTACAGTGATATTTACCTGCCCAACGACGAAAAGAGCCTCCATGTAAAAGGGACACTAAGAAAAACCTGGAAAAACAGTATAAAAAGCATTTGGGGAATAGAATATTTTGACAACAATTACAAGGAAGAATACCATCGTCAAGAACTCGCCTACAGCTATGGATATCATAGCAAAATGACTTCATTGTTTACCGAAACCATTTTTGGCCTATTACCTAACCTTATTGGAAAGATCGGCCTACGGGGCACTACATCCAATTTACAAAGCAAAAAAACAATAGAACCAAGAGCTTCCTTGGGCTACGCTTTGAACAAGTATACTCAGCTCTCGCTGGCCTATGGAACGTTTCATCAACAAGCCCCCAGTACACTATTAAAATATGATCGTCAGCTGGATTGGCTAGCCGCCAGACATTATATCGCGAATTACTTTTACGAGAAGGGTGGACACCTCTTGCGTCTGGAAGCCTACCACAAAACATACGATAACCTTATAAAATACAACAGCCAAACAGCAAGGTACGACAGTCAATATGACAACAATGGCAACGGCAAGGTCAAAGGTTTTGATGTATTTTACAAAAATACCAGTAGCGTAAAGAATCTACAATACTGGATTTCATACGCATACACGGACAGCAAAAGAAATGAAGCGAACTATCCCCATACAGTTACTCCCTCTTATGTCTATAAGCATAGCCTTTTTATCGTTGGAAAATACTGGCTTGCAGGCCTTCGATCACAGCTCAGTTTGACAAATTCGATTGTCTCAGGAAGAAATTACAATGACCCGAACCAGACCACCTTTATGAATGGCCGCACCAAAGGATATAATAATCTATCCATGAGTTGGTCATTCCTCCACAGTCAGCAAAAAATTATCCATTTCTCTGTCAGTAATGTGCTTGGAGCTTCACCGATCTATGGTTATCAATATGCAGACCAGTCTAATACACAGGGCACTTATGAGCGTAGAGCAATTGTACCAACAGCTAAACGCTTTGTTTTTTTAGGTTATTTCTGGACAATAAGTAAAAATGAGAAAGACAATCAACTAGACAATCTATAACAATTCATCATCAAAATATGTCGGTTCATCCAAAATTATTCCCCTTTGCAAGCAACTATTGGCAATTTCACGGGAGTTCAAAAAGACATGAACCAACTATCGAAGAATCAAAAATGTTAACTACAAAACGAAAGATCATGAAATCAATTATTATCGCCATTATCTGCTTCATAAGCAGCAGCACATTTGCACAAAGCAATTATGAAAAAAGTATGGGGCAAGCCATGAGTTTGTGGCAGTCTGGAGAGATACAGAAAGCATCTGCACTACTGGAACGAATCAGCCAAGCCGAAAAGGGCAATTGGATTCCGGCCTATTATCAAGCAATGATCCTGACGACAGCTTCCTTTAGGGAGAAGGATAAGGAAGCCCAGACAAAATATATACAATCTGCCGAAGACATCCTGAATAACAGTACGCAGGACAATAACTCAGAATGGCTTGTTTTGCGGGCAATGAATAAAACCGCATTCATGGTCACCGATCCCATGACAAAAGCCAAGGAGCTATCACCGATCATTATTGGTTTGTATAAAAAAGCATTGGCAATAACGCCTAGTAATCCACGAGCGGCGTTGGGGCTAGCTGAATTCCAGATAAACGCCAAAAAATATTTCAATCAGGAGACCAGTAAAGAGTGTGAGGATGTCAGGAAAGCACTATCTTTATTCAATGAAGAAAAGCCGACCGCTCCCTTTACACCTTCTTGGGGCAAAGATCGGGCAGAGCAAATACTGAAGGAATGCAAATAATATTGCTGTGAAGAGATTTCCATTTAAAGCCATTATTCAGGCCATATTAGCAAGTGTGGTTGTCTCCATCTACTTTTTAGTTGTAGCCAAGCTCGATCATAAAGATATCCCTTTGTTATCCATTATCCTGCACCCTAATATGGTTAGAGGTTTATTGTATGGATTTTTTCTTTTCCTAGGGCATGGCTATTTATCAAAATGGGTCTCGGACAAATACCCAAGCAGTAAAGAGTTTGGAAAAAAAATGATTGCTTTTTATAGTATCAGTTTCATCTTGACCATACTAGTTGTTTTTATTGTCAATGCCTTTTTTTCCGGCCTGTTTACCCCGACCGGTTCAAAAGGTTTTCTCCAGCGCTTCAATCATTTCATTAATCAACAGCGTCTTGCTTACTACTTTCAGCTTGCGATTATCTCCTGGTGTATTTCAATGATTTTCTTTGGATTTTATTTCTACAAAAGATTCAAGGACTATCAGATTAAAGAGTCTGAGCAGGAAAAACAACAGATAACTGCCCAATTCGAATCTTTAAAAAACCAATTGGATCCACACTTTCTATTCAACAGCTTAAATGTGCTGAACGGGTTGATTGAAGAGGATCCCAAAAAGGCTAGCCTGTTTACAACAGACCTGTCAAGGATATACCGCTATGTGCTTGAACACAAAAACAAGAGTCTTGTTTCCTTACAGGAAGAGCTCACATTTTCAAAAGCCTATTTGAATCTTCTGAGCCTACGGTTTGAAGCAGGTATCCAGATTGATCTACATATTCATGAAGACGAGATCAGTGGTTTTATTTTACCGCTTTCTCTTCAATTGCTCATTGAAAATGTAGTCAAGCACAATGTTATTTCGTTAAAGAGCCCACTAATCTTGAAGATTTATCGTAAAAACGATTATTTATATGTTGAGAACAATCTACAGAAAAAGAAAGGGCTCAACAGCAACGCTGGAATTGGTTTGAAAAATATCCAGGAGCGTTATGCATTACTATCCGATCGACCAGTTTACATTCAGGAGAGCGCTGATCTGTTTTCTGTGGGGCTGCCAATTATTGCCGAAATAGTAGCATGAAAATCAGCTAATTCAAACATAAGTCAATGCTAATAGCATTTGACGATCAAGATCAGTCTGGTCTAGGAGGCCATTAAATATAATGAACCAAATACCAGTAGCAATTAAATGTAATAAGCGGGCAGGTATGACCGGAATGCTAAATAAACCACTCAGGGATCAGATGATCAATGAGAACGAAGATATACAATGAAGATATTAATCATAGAAGACGAACTTCCCTCCGCGAGATTGCTCCGAAGAAAATTGGAACGGCTCGGTTACACGGTATCAGCGACACTGCAAACCGTAGAAGAATCGATTGAATGGTTTAGGTCAAATGACGAACCCGATCTACTTTTTATGGACATTCAACTTGCTGATGGCATATCGTTTGAGATCCTCGAACAGACAAAACCTAGTTCGGCCATCATTTTCACTACAGCGTATGATGAATATATGTTACGGGCATTTAAACAAAATAGTGTTGATTACCTGTTAAAGCCGATTGAAGATGAAGAACTGGAAACTGCAATTGAAAAGTTTCTGCAGTTTAGGCGCCCAATCTCTCCATTTGATCTAGCAACTTTTGAGGCATTATTTAAAAACACCACCCAAACATTTAAGGAGCGTTTTACCATCAGGATTGGCCAGAGCCTCAAGGTTGTGACCACCCAACAGATCGAGTGCATTTACAGCGAGAACAAAGGCACCTATTTACATACTAATGAAAATGGAAATTACCTGTTAGACCAAACACTGGATGCCTTAACCCCACAATTATCGCCCAAAGATTTCTTTCGGATCAACCGAAGTGCTATTGTGCAATTTGATGCCATCAAAAGCATCGCTGTACACTCCAATGCGAGATTAAAAATATACCTCAAGCATTACGAATCTGACGAACTGATCGTTTCGAGGGAGAAAGTCTCTGCTTTCAAAAATTGGCTAGATAAATAACCTAGGATTGAGCGCACGAATTACTATTTGTGAAGCTATTAAATCACATACAAGGATCCGGACTGAAGTTATCAAGCAAGCACCCGGCGGCTAGGAAAGAAGGATACAGTGGAGGAGGTTACATATTGAGCCTATAGTTCAGTGGAATACTGAATCTCAGGGACACGGTAAATCCCTTCATTGGCCGATAATCTTTTTTTTCTTTGATGGAAAAACCATATCCAAAATCAATATCCAAAAGTGTCGCCAGACTAGCTCCGACTTTAGGGGTGAAAGTATAAGGCGTCACTTCTGCGCGCACAAATGGGGTCAGTACATAACTTTGCGGATAATATGTGAACGCCGCTTCTGGAACAACCGCAAATTTCTTTTGTGTCCAGGTGAAGTTGGCCGTGGCATCTGCCCGCAAGATATTATCACCTATAAATGGAAATGCAAAATAAGCTCCAGTTTTGATAATACTCCCTTTTTGGAACTGATAACTCAGGGTCGGACCAATCAAATGGTCTTGTGCTGCTGCCTTTTTTCCAAAAGCGAGCAAAATAACCATACAACTTACCCAAAGTATATTTCTATTTTGCATGACTCATCATTTAATAGATATGAAAATTCAATGGTATATTCACACCTACAGATACCGTGAAACCATCTATTGGCTTGAAATTTTTCTTTGTATTATAATCGAATCCATAGCCTATACCCAAGTCGACAATTGAAAACAAACTCGCTCCAACTTTAGGAGTAATGGTATAGGGTGTCAATTCAGCTTTGACAAATGGGAAAAGGACAAAGTCATTCAGGTAATAAGTAAACCCTACTTCCGGAATTACCGTCGTTTTATTTTCCATCCAGCTAAAATTGGCACCAGCATCTATTTTCATATACTGAAAGTCGTTTGGCGCAAATAGGCCCCAGCCTGAAACTTTTAGGAAATTTCCGCTCTGATATTGATACCCCACAGAAGGGCCCCAGATCCATCTATTATGCTCCTGTAAAGGCTTCTTCTGAGCCTTTACTAGCGAAAATGAACAACATAGTGCAGCAATTAACGATAGTATTTTTAGTTTCATCCAGCTAAATTACAAACTATAATCTATTTTATGGAATACAACAGGCGCGCTCTGGAATAGTTTTACTTAAAACAGAAAATAGTTCCAACACAGCTTTATACCATCAAATTAATTCGGAAAATGACCTTATTTTAATGTTCAAGCAGCTTAATTCTGATAAATTGAGACCTTTCACTCAGGGCACCTTCTTCTCCCCAATAACCATTAATATGGTTTGCTGCGGTATATATATGTCCATCTTTACCCCAAAATAGCAGTTCCTCTTTCCAGGTCGGCATCCATTCTTTAAAACTTACCGAAATCATCGGTATTACTTTCCCTTGTTTCACGTGGAAGAGTTGCAGGTCACCTGTCGATTCATAGGGATCAGCATGGAAAGCCATCAAGTATTTTTTGTCAGCAGAAAAGAACGGATAATCACCACATTCCACGATAAGATGACCGTCCTTTCGGTCAAAAAGGCGTACATCAGCACTTTCCCAATAGTTTCCCGCAACAGCAAAGGCATTCAGGAAATCGTAATGCCCCATGTACGAATACATAGATTCCAACTCATTGTCAATATCTTTATCTGTAAAAGTCAGCTTTTTCCCATTTTCTAGCGGCAACTCCAGGATCTTGCCATTTTTAGTATAGGACAGTGTATCCTTGATCATATAATTTTTTGCCGTATTTCGGGCCGCTAAAAAAGTCTGTTCATCTATTAATTCCACAAGAAGATATTTATCCAATGGATGCCCTTTTTCGTAATAGCTTTCTTTTCCGTTCACCGTCTGCGAGACAATGATATTTAAATCCTTGGGCGATATTGTGATTTTATCCTGCTTGCCCAATTTAGATTTGGCCACATATACTTTTTCCCATCGTGTTACATCATTAGCTTCGCCGTTAGCCCCTTTATAATCCCGTTGAACACGATCCATCACAGCAATCCACTCTCCTTCCTCACCGATTACATCCAGTTTTGTACCATAAGGATACTTTCCAAGTGTAGGAGCACTTTCGTCCGCCCCCTGACGCAACACCACACCAGCACGGTCAATCACATAGAGGTTTTTCAATACCTTTGTCTGATCATAGTTGATCGGCAATGGAGGAAATTTCTCCGTTACGGCAGTATTCTTGACCGTAACCGAATCCACCTGAGTAGAATCTCCCTTTTGGGTATCCGTCTTTTTCGCTCCGTCACCACAGCCTGAGATTCCCATGGAAATAGTCCCACCGACTAGTATACACAGGAGTAAAAATAGCAGTCTTTTCATAAGGGTGAAGATAGCGATTCCTGTGCCAAAAAAAATACTGGTATTCAGGGGTTCTTACCTCCCAATATAAATATCAAAAAGCCAACAAGCTAGATTCAACGCTATTTGAGTAGCGGCTATCGTAATTATGGTCTTTTTCATCCACAATAAATCTAGCATTTTCGCCAAAGTGTCTTTCGATTTACCTGAAGACCGCCATACACTCTTTTTGCTCTAATTACTGTGTATGTAATAACAATCGCAATCGTCAAAAAGCGGAAGATATTCGCGTACCAGTTCCCTGCGGCGTTATCATCGACATCAAAGAGCATCCAAGCCAGATTCATCAAGATATGTAAAGCAATCGGAACCCAGAGATTAAACTTCCACTCGGTATACAACCAGGCAAACAATACCGATCCTAAAAATGTTGTCGTAAAAATGAGCGCCAATTCCATCGGATCTTGACTTTGATATAGATGCAATAAGGCAAATACGAACGAAGTTGACAGAATAGCAGGAATAAAACCCAAGCGAGTGTACCGATAAACTAGACCAAAAAAGTAAGCCCTAAAGATAAGTTCTTCAAACAATCCCGCAGAGAGGGTATTAATCATCAAAGAATTGAATTCGGGCTGCTCGATTAAAGAAAACTTAAATGCATACCCGATAAACATCGGGAGTGTTGCCAACCCGCTGATAGATAGCCCCAATAGGAATGATCCATTTAAACCAAATTTAGAAACCATGGTATCCTGATCTTTTGGGCGAAGTAAAAACGCTCCTATAAGCAGGGGGGGTAAGCTAAGTGCATAGGTTGACATATGACCCAAGGTTCTGTTGTGAAGGAGGGTGGTCATTTTGGTCTGAACTGTTGCAAAGAATAATTGATCCAAAACAAAATAGATTCCGAAAAACAAAAACAAAACAAATAAATTGAAATTTGTACGATTCATAATTTTTTGGGACAAAACTAAATTTCAGTTCAACAAAAGACAAAAATAAGTGGCGAATGGCAAAGATTAGGGACGAATGGTAAACAGCACCTTAGAATTAATTAAACAAGATTAGTTCAGTAAGTAGGATTTTACCGAATGAAGCATCGAACGGGATACCAAAGCATACTCGTCCATATCTCCGAAACGCAATACAAATCCTTGTGCATTGCCCTCTTTGCTCAGTACCTTATCAAGGTTAACCAGATATGATCTATGGCAGCGGTGGATGTTTGCACCCGCCAGCAGCTCGGCTAGCTTCCCTAGCGTAATACGCACGATCTCCTTTTTCACCTTTTTACCTTCGTAAAAATAGACTATGCAATAATTATCCATGGATTTGGCAAATATAAAATCTTGCCTCCCAAAATCTATCCTTTGACTCCCATTGGGAAGACTAACAATAGTATTATATTCGGAAATAACAGTAAACTGATTCGTTAAACACTTCGGTGTCGGAGAAGTGGGATTTTGGGAGATGTTGTTGGATTGTTCAGATAAGCTCGCCTGTACCGAAACCGAAGGTGCTGATTTCAGAGAAGCTGAGTTCGCGACGGGCACAGTCGTTTTAGCCCTATTCGTATATGTGATTGTTAAAAAATAGATCAGCCCAATTGGCACATAGAGTGATAGGGTATAAAGCCCCATATATAGCAAGTTAATCCATTGCATGGGTACCTGACTAACAATACTACTATTGTATAAAAAATTCAACATTGAAGCTGATATATACACCAACAGCATACGTAGGCATTCTTTTCTTACCGTCCATTCCTTCCCATTGGACAGGAAGGCAGAAATTAATAGGTAAGAAAAAGCGAAAATACCTCCATAACCGGCTAATAGTAGGTACTTGCTAGAATCTTCGAAATTGTAAGTTCCAAAAGGTTGAAAAATAATTAAAAAAAGATAACAGGATACTCCCAGCAAAAAAGCATAACGCAGCGATGTCCGAAGTGAAAATATCCCCGGAATGACTTGCTGCCCCTGCCTTAACCATAAAGTTAAATTGATCATAATCAGCGACAATTTACTAAAATTTCATCATTTCATATCGTACTTTTCAGTCGCGCTGAGATTTTCAAGCTAATTTTCACAATTACAACACGCCGTTTTACGAAACCTATGTCCCGAAAAACCCAACCCAACCCAACCCAACCCAACCCAACCCAACCCTATCGAAGATGTGCCATGGCAGACGTACTCGTTGTTTTGGTAATTCACTTAGAGAGTTTACACTGCCGCTACCCCCCTCCAAAAATTTCTCACTGAACAGCCAAAGACAGAACCGATACTCTTTTTGTAAAAGGCAGATCATAAAGCTGTTTATTTGATAAACCTATAAACAGCTTTGCTTTTTATTGATTAGTTTTGTGTTTCAACGATAAATTAAAGCATTTCGGTGGCATTATTATTCAACGATGGACGTCCGGTAGTTAGACTGAGAGCATTTCGTGCTATCGACGATCCTAAGACCTGTGAACGTTTTATAGAAGGGCACGCCCATGTCTTGACAGCAATAGGTGTCAAGAAAGTTACTTCATCCAAAAATGACTGGATGTATAATCCGGCATCATTTGTACTTATTGTAGAGTCACTTGATGGTGAGAAGGTATATGGAGGTGTTCGAATACATGCTGCCGGAGGAAGTGAGCCACTACCGATAGAACAGGCTACTGGTGCTATGGATGCACGTGTCTACGATTTAGTTTACGACTACGCACTACATGGTACGGGAGAAGGCTGTGGCCTATGGAATTCCCGTGAGATCGCGGGATATGGCATCGGCAGTATCTTCCTTACAAGGGCCGGAGCAGCAATCAGTACACAGATCGGGATCAAGTCACTGTTTGCACTATGCGCTCCATATACAGTAAAACTGGCCGAGAGCGTCGGTTATCGAAGAGATACCAGCGTTGGTAACAATGGGACTTTTTACTATCCCAAATTGGATTTATTGGCAACGGTTATGATCATGAGAAATCTGGACACATTAACCGAAGCTGATCAAGAAAACAAGGAGGCAATATTTTCGCTCCGAAACAATTCCAATATTGTCAGGATAGAAACCTTGCGAAATAAAGAGATTGAAATTCACTATCAAATAGATATTCCCAATTTAGATCGTTGGGATCTCGACGAAGTCATAAAAAATTTGAAACATACATCGGCAGATCTCCAAGTAGATCATCGTAATCTAAATATTTTGTAATGGATACTAAACACTATAGCGCCGGTTATTTACAGGATACCGGAGGCTTTCTCAAGCAACTAAAAATACATTCCTATAGCCCTTTTAACACCATCAAAGAAGGGCTCGTTGCCGATTTGGGCTGCGGTACCGGGATGGACGCTGTTAACCTTGCAAATATGTTAGGCAGCAATGTACAGGTCATTGGCATTGACCATGATGCAACATTGATTGATCATGCCAAGTCAGGCAGTAAGGACCTCAGCAACGTCAATTTCGTACAGGGCGAGGTGTATCAGCTCGGTTTCGAGAATGAAAGCGTTTCAGGCATACGGATGGAACGTCTTGTTCAGCATCTAACAGCTCCACAAAACATGTTTCAGGAGGTCTATCGCATATTGCGCAAAGAGCAACCGTTGGTCATTGTGGAGACAATCTGGAATAGCCTGACTTTCTACACACAACATGTTGAGATAGAGGCCAAGATATGTCATTACTTGACCGAAGAGAAGGTCAATAATGGTTGGGCAGGCAATAAGCTAACGGCTGATCTCCTTGCAAATGGATTTCAACAGGTTCAACTACAAACATTCAATATGGTTACAAGCTCCAGAGAAGAAGCCAACCGTTATTTATTTCTGGACAAGATACTGTTGGAAATGTTTGAAAAAGGTAAATTAAGTCAAACCGAATACGACAATTTTCAGCTCACATTAAACCAATTGGATGAATCGGGCTGCTTTTTAGTCTCCATGAATTTAGTAATCGCACAAGCAAAAAAATAGTATCCTAAAGATGAAGTGCTGGTTTTTCCTGATCTGTATTTTTATTCTCGCAAGCCTACCATCACGCGCCCAGCTCACTATTGATCAATCTGGGCAACGGTTGCTGATTGGTCATATGCTCGAGCGCTATACAGGCCCCGAAACCTCAGATTTTTCAACAGTTTCATCATCATCGACCTTTCAACCGCTGAACAGTGAGGTGCCTAACCTAGGGACATCGCCCAATGCCATCTGGTTGCGTCTACCTGTTAAAAATAATACCAAACAAGATTTAGATCTTCTTCTGGAAATCGCCTATCCATTGCTGGATGAGATTGAACTATATAGTCCTAATGAGAATGGCACATATCAATCCATTAAACTGGGAGAACATCAGAATTTTTCGATCAGAAAATATAAAGTTCCCAATTATGTGTTTGACATTCATCTGCACTGTCAGTCGGAAAAGACCTTTTTTCTCCGCATTAAAAGTATCGAGCAAATTATATTGCCGATCTACTTAAGTAGCGAACGCAAATTTATGGCGCAGATGAATAGCGATAGCCTCCTTAGTGGTATTTATATTGGTATCGTATTCATTATGGCGATATACAACCTTTTTCTGTTTTTTTCTGTTCGGGACAAGGGCTACCTCTATTATGTCCTATATGTTGTTTGTGCAGGGATCACTCAAATGGGTATCAAAGGCTATAGTTTTCAATATTTATGGCCTAACTGGCCTTATTTTGCGACCAAAGGTCCGATTATTTTCGGCTGTTTGTCTGGACTTAACGCCCTTCTCTTCGCAGGTTCATTTCTCCAATTAGAGAAGAATGCTCCTCGATCAAAACGGATAATCACGATCTTTATCGTATTATTTGCCCTTGGTACCATCCTCGCATTGTTCAATCGGACACAGCCCGCATTTTTTGTGATGCAAGTGACCACTGGTATAGGTTCATTATTTGTCCTCTATCTATCCTACCGCATCATGATCAGCGGATATAGGCCGGCGAAATACTTTGTCTATGGCTGGACTGTTCTATTATTGGGATCCGTAGTATTTTTATTAAAAGACTATGGGATATTAGACTATAACAACTTTACGAGCAATTCGGTACAAATTGCCTCAGTTATCGAAATGGCTTTACTTTCTTTTGGTCTGGCATACAGTATCAATATACTTAAACAGGAAAAAGAAGAGTCCCAACAACGAGAATTGGCTATCTCTCTGGAAAATGAGCAACTTATCCGTGAGCAGAATACGGTGTTAGAACAAAAGGTAGATGAACGGACACATGAACTAAAAGAATCCAATGAGTCGCTACAAATAACATTGGCACATCTGAAAGAAGCCCAGTCACAGCTTGTCGAAGCCGAAAAAATGGCTTCTTTAGGGCAATTGACTGCAGGAGTAGCTCATGAGATAAATAACCCGATCAACTTTGTCACTTCCAATGTCGCCCCACTAAAGCGCGACATCAAGATGATCTGGGAAACACTGGACGAAGTTGAGCGCATTGCATTTACTACGGGCCTTTCCGATAGTGAAAAACAGTCACAGATCAAAAAATTTAAAGATGATTTGGATATTGGATATCTGAAGACCGAAGTAGATTATCTATTGAAAGGAATGGACGAAGGTGCTCATCGAACAGCAGAAATTGTAAAAAGTTTACGTATCTTTTCTCGTGTCGACGAAGACACCTTAAAATTTGCGGATATCAATGAAGGCCTGACGTCCACTATGATAATACTTAACAACCTAATAAACAATTCGATAGAAGTAGAAAAACATCTTGAAAATCTACCAAAGATCGAATGCCATGCCGGAAAACTGAATCAGGTATTTCTGAATATTATCACTAACGCAGTGTATGCCATAGGCAAAAAATTCGGTGGGAAAAGTGGAGGGAAACTAAGTATTGAAACGGGGCTTACAGCTGATCAATCCGCTATTTATGTTAAAATAGCAGACAACGGTATCGGCATCCCAGAAAACATTCGAGACCGAATTTTTGAACCCTTTTTTACGACAAAAGATGTAGGTGAAGGAACAGGACTAGGCATGTCTATTGCCTATAATACTATTGCAAAACATCATGGTAAGATTATTGTAGAATCAGAAATAGGAGAGGGAACAGCTTTTACATTACACATTCCTGTACAACAAACAAATTGATGCCAAAGTAAACCCAATGAATTCGATAAATTATCATTAATTTCGTTCATTTTGGAAAAAAACCAGATTATAAAAATTATGCAGACGGAGATTGAAATATTATATATTGATGATGAAGCAAATAACTTGGTTGGTTTTAAAGCAAATTTTAGATACGACTATGTCATTCATACCGCATCAAATACTGCCGAAGCCGAAAAAATACTTCTTTCCAACCCGGATATCCGTGTGATCTTTTGTGATCAGCGTATGCCTGGGGAACTGGGAATAGATTTTCTCCACCGCATCAAAAAAGATTATCCTAAGCCAATCCGTATTCTATTGACCGCCTATGCAGACATGGATACGGTTATAGATGCGATCAATAAGGGGCATATATTTCGGTTCGTTCGCAAACCCTGGATGGGTGAAGAAATTATCTCTGCGATCGAAGAGGCGAATAAATTTTATGTCGCAAATTCATTATTGGAGACAAAGAACCAAGAATTGCAGAAAGCATACGATGAGCTCGATAAGTTTGCATATAGTGTGAGTCATGATTTACGTGATCCCTTAACTGGTGTACTCTCTGCGGTAAAACTAGGACTAGAATTTAACAACATAGACCGCATCCACGAGTTGCTTACCTTGATGGATAGTTCCTTGGTCAGTCTGGATGCCTACATTGATAGTCTAAGGGACTACTATCTGTTGCGGAGAGGTGAGCTCATGCTCTCTGAAATTAATTTTGATGAACTTTTCGGCAATGTTAGACAATTCTATAAAATGTACACACAAAATAAGGATGTAACATTTGATATTCATGTGGAGCAGAAAGAGCCATTTCATTGTGATAAAGCCATACTGGAATTAATCTTGCACAACCTACTATCCAATGCTTTTAAATATCAGCAAAAAGAGCAGACGAATCCATTTGTCAAATTATCGGTCGATGTATCTGACAAACATGCTACTATTGTCGTGAGTGATAATGGTATTGGAATTTCTCCCGAACATATCGGTGATATTTTCAAGTTATTCTTTAGAGGCAGTGATCAGGCCAAAGGAATGGGATTTGGCTTATATAATGTACAGAACGCCCTGCTTAAGCTAAAGGGGTCAATCGATGTGCAATCGCCACCAAATACAGGAACAACATTTACGGTTAGAATACCGAGCAAATAAAATCTGCTATCCAAAAAAATCAGTTTTTAGGATAGCAGCTTCTGACGTAGCATAAATTCCAATTGATCATTAGAGGTTTCTAGCAGCGCATTTGTTTCAATTATTTTTTGCCGCTCAGTATACACTTCATAAGCACGTTGAATTGTTTGATCTAGCTCTTTCTCACTCCAGGGTTTATTGAGGTAATGAAATATCTTCCCTTTATTGACGGCATCGACCACCGCAGCCATATCGGCATACCCTGTTAAAAGGATGCGCATTGGAGCCGCATCAATTTTTATGATTTCTTCCAAAAACTCCACACCCGTCATTTCTGGCATCCGCTGGTCCGTGATAATGATATCAATGGGGTTGTTTTTGACAAGTTCTATTGCTTCGGCGCCATTTATAGCCGTAAACACCTCATATTTTAACCGGAATGTCGCTTTAAAGGAAAATAGATTATTTTCCTCGTCGTCAACATACAATATCGAAATCTTCTTATTTTCCATAAGCTTGTTGCCTCCAGGACAAATTTACGGAATAAATCTTCTGAATTAAGTAACAAGAAGGTAGTTTTTATGAGATTAGCCCTTGTGTCAACAGCTTCATGCTTTTAATTTTTAGCAGTAATAGTTAGATTTTTAAAGTCACCATCCGATGTATGTCCCGTCCAAAATCCCACTTTTCCATCGGATTTTCCATGTAAAGATTGAACTTCAAATACTGGGGTAGTATCCGAATTAAAATAAATTTTGATCGTTTGTCCGACTACAAGGAGCTTTACATGAAACCAATCGTTAGGATCCACCACAGATGTTATGGGCGCTTCGTATTTGTCTGGAAATTGCTCTCTCAGATGGGGCCAGTCATTGGTCGGTAGCGCGATATATTGTACCGCATGCTTCTTTCTTATCGGATCCGTTGCATAAAAATTAAATGGTCGGAAATATACGGCTTCATAAGTTGTATCATTAACTCCGTGAAATGCTATCCCCACAAAGCTCTGTTGCAACAGGTCTTTTCCTCTGACATCGAATTCGATATAACCATTTTTAAAAGAACTATCTTTTATCCATGCGATACCAGCATTGGGCCGACCATTAATATGTAAGACAGGTGTTCCTGTACTGTCCTTTTCTACGGTTACTGTCCTGTTGACCGGACATAAATTATCCAAAGATAAATTTGTTTTGACGGGCTCCTGTCCTGATGCTATAGACAGCAAAGAAAAGAGTAAACACAAGCAGCATGTAATTTTAAATTTAATCATATTGTTAAAAGATTTGATGTTTATATTAGGCATTGCAAAATATACTTTGATAAAGATAGTTCGCAATGGATATATCCTGAATTCATGGCTTGTTCAAATCTGTGCAAGTTTAATCTTGATTAAATATGACTGAAAATCAACACCATATAAACAAATGCAAGGAACTCATCGAAGAAAAAGTCGGGTGGGGAAGTAGCGCAGGTTGGCAATCGCAGGATTTTGATAACCTGAGTGAATTGATTTATAAGGAAACCAATGTTGTCCTCAGCACAAGCACCCTCAAAAGAATCTGGGGAAAGGTACAATACAATAGCAATCCCAATTTAAGCACATTAGATGCTTTAGCCAAATTTTCGGGATTCTCCAATTGGCGCTCACTGATATCTTCCATCCCAATCACTGATCAAAACAATAAAGAAGAGCGCAAGAGAGGACCTCGTGCTAAAATAGTATATGGCTGTCTTATCCTGCTAATATTAACAGGATTTCTGATAGGGGTCAATAGATTTCGAGGAAAATCAAGGAATGAATTATCCTATCGTAAAATCAGCTTTAGTAGTAAACCTGTAACAACAGGGGTACCCAATACAGTCATATTCGAGTACGATGCAAGCCATTCCAATGCAGACAGTGTCTTTATTCAACAAAACTGGGATTCAAAAAGAAGGGTAAAAGTTGATAAAAACCGTCACGAACATGCCAGTACCTATTACCGTCCGGGATATTACCGGGCAAAATTGGTCCTCAATGACTCGATTGTTAAAGAGCATGATATTTTTATAGAATCCGAAGATTGGATGGGATTCATAACGAAGGAACCTGTCCCAATATATCTGCCCAAGGAAATGATTGATCATGGAGACTGGCAGGGTCTGAAGCAACAGGATTTACCACAAAATACCAATAACTACAATTCCGAAATACCAGAATTTGTATTAACACAGGTTTCCAGGGGATGGAATATCGACAGTAAAAATTTCACTTTATCCCTGGCCATTCAGAATACATATCGACAACTTAATGTGCCTTGTCAACAAAGCGGAATAACACTCTTAGGAACAGATGGAATAATTATGATTCCACTCTCCAAACCAGGCTGTGTCGGAGAACTCCAATTGTGGATTGGGGAGCAATTATTGGAAGGAGCTACCAACAATCTATCTGCTTTTGGAGTCGACTTCTCTTCACCTGTATCAGTCAAATGCATATCCAATGCGGGGAAGATTAAGATAGAGCTGAATGACAAACTCGCCTATCAGGGATTGTTTCTTACTGGAATCGGAAAGATTGTTGGTGTCCGAGTTTCCTTTCAGGCGTCTGGACTTATCAAATCATTTGATATCCATGATACAGCCGTATTACGCCATTAGAACTTAACCGAATATTCTTTATTTAATATGAAGGTTGCAAGTGAATTGCACTTCTTGTCTTGATTCTATTGGATCGTATGGAACAAAAAAACCGTCCTACTTACGTAAAACGGCTTTTCTGAAAGTGACCCCGCTGAGGCTCGAACTCAGGACCCACAGATTAAGAGTCTGTTGCTCTACCAACTGAGCTACGAAGTCATTCGATAAATCAAATGTAAGATTCACCGAAGAGAAAGTCAAGTATAAAAGGAGATTTTTTATTCTTTATCTTTCATTTTTGACGTCATTGCTTCGATCGCTTTTGATGTACGTTCATACACCGGTTTTAAAAATTCATATCACATGCGATAACTCTCGAAAATCTCCTAAGCGAAGTCCTGATTCGGCATATACATACTCGATATATCCTGATAAGCTGCAAGAAAAGCTTGCTGATCATCATCAACATAAACGACATTAACGGATTTAAAATTTTTCGCGAACAAACCGTGGGAGGGATCAACATATGGGGGTATTAGCGCCACTCCATGCTTACAGAGCCTCTAAAAAAGATATCCACTTTCACATAATTCCTCGTGAAATGGCGCTCAAGCAATTTGATGATGGTAATACAGCATACACTAATATTTATTCATCGTAGGTATATCCTCTTGCTTCATAGGAGCAACGATCTTTCCCATGATCATCGGTCTAACCTCCATCACAATCGGCTTGTTTATCGCTGTTTTAGCTCCTTTTTTCAATGGGATGACAACAGTTCGATAACCGATCATCTCTGCTCGAAGTTCCTGATCCTTATTCAGGAGCGATTGCTGTACCCAAAGTTCAAAATTACCTTTTTCATCAGCCTGTGTATGGTAGTTTCCTATGGTCACATTGGTACCCTTCATACTTTCCCCAGCAGAAGCGCAGACAATTTTTCCGGCGATCTTTACCTTACTGCTATCTTGACCAGATGATACCTGTTTATTATTAACACGATGGTTTGAATCTATTTTTTTCCCAACAGATTTACCTGCACTCTTTCCTTTCAATTGTACCACCATCACTTTTCCAGTCGTCTTGTTATTGACACGATAGTTTGGATTTATTTGTTTCCCGGCGGGCTTTACACCTTTTTCGTTTGATTGTACAGTAATCCCTTGAGCGGTCGTGGCAGTCTGCGCCTGTGCCATAGGAAAGCTCAATGAACCGATCAGCATCAGACCCGCAGCAATACCGCTCCATCTATTGCGCCATATCGGATTTTTTGCAAAGGAAACACTGGCATCCAGTTCACGCAGCAGCTGATCTTCATAAAACCGGCCACAAAGCCCTTTACTGGATTTTTTGATCTGATCTACAATTTCCTGATCGCTCATCTCCGAGAAATCAACGACTACCTTTTCACATTTGCCACAAAAACGTCCCTGCTCCTGTGGTGTCATTTTACCCCAATCTGCTGTGCAAGATTCTTTTACTTGTAATATGATCTTCTCCATGTCTATGTCTTTATGTTTGGTAAGGGATGCACAAAAATTCAAGATTCCACAAGAGTAGAATAAAATAATTTTAAATATCTATAAAGAGCTAGTAGGGGAATACAAGTAAAAATAAAAAACAGGCTGTGTCCGACCCTTTTTCGGACACAGCCTGTTCACAATATTTAATATCGCTTTCAACTCTGGAAGCTATTTTTCGAAATCGCCTTTCGAAGTAATCCTGCTACAGGCCGGAGGTAGCCCCCAGCCTGTAGTCATTTAATCTTGTTACAGCATTATTTGAGATCAGCTAAAATCTCCTTCACAGCACGCTCCAACTGTGGATCTTTATTTTCCATACGGTCTTGCACCGTATTTTTTACAAAAATATCCGGTGCGACACCTGTCTGCTCTAAATCCTGACCATCTAGGGTATAGCATCCCCAGGAAGGTAAGCGGTAAAAAGACCCATCGACCAATCCTTTGCCAGAGGTAAAAATAATCCAGCGATAAGTTTCATTACCGATGATTTTACCTAGTTTCAATGCTTTGAACCCCGCTGCGGTCATCTCCGCATCACTCAGCGATTGCTCATTGATTAACAGAACGATCGGTTTGGCTGCAGGCGCAAAATTACTCTGCGGAGCACGCTTTCCCCCACGATATTGCCATTGTAGGTAAGGGCGCTGCGACAAAAAGCGTAATACCTCATCGTGTACATTTCCTCCAGTATTATACCGCAGATCTAAGATTATACCTTGCTTATTATTCTCCTGCTCAGCCATATCGATGAGAAAACGTTGCAGTTCGTCTCCCGACATATTCTTCATGTGCGAATAAGCGATCTTATTGTCACTCAGTTTGTCTACACGACTGCGGTTATCCTTGATCCATTCATCGTAAATCAATTCCCTAAAAGCTGTACTGGAAGCTGGTCGTACATTCGTTTGAACCTCTTTCCCATTACGGTTCAAAGTCAGCTGAATTTCCTCTTCCAATGATGGCCAGGTAAAATAGCTATCCCGATCTGCGGCAGTATTTAATTTAACACCATTGACAGCGACCAGTACGTCCCCTTGTTTAATATCCACCTCTTTCTTGGTCGCAGGTCCATTGCCTACGATCCGACTGATCTTATAAGGATTTTGGCTATCATATTCCACGCCGATTTCGTTAGTCACAAAACCGAATGGTTTGCGCTCTTCAGTCCCCATTGAACTAAAGCCCAAGTGTGATGAGTTCAGCTCACCCAGCATGTCGTTTAAGAGAATACGCAGGTCATTCCGGTCGTTGATGCCGGGCAGATATTTTTCGTATTTCTTTTTGGTTGCTGTCCAGTCTACACCATGAAAATTGTGATCATAAAAATTCTCTTCCAGATTGGCCCAGGTCTCATAAAACATCTGGTTAAACTCTTTCTCCAGGTCTTTATTAAATTTATAGCTCATGGTTATTGCATCGAGCTTGTTTCCCTCCAGGCTGTATTTCTGTATGATACCACGGTTAAGCACAAAATACTTGCCTGCCGATTCCTGTACCTGTCCCATACCGCCTTCAATTACTTTTTCAGTTTTTGGAGCAGTGAATGGTTCATAAACTGTACGATAAGCACTGAACTTCCCCTCATGATCAGACCCATAGAAGACATAGGTCTTGTCTGCCTTTTGGATCACCAAAGGGCTATATTGTGTCCCAAATGCAGGACTGACCTGCTCAATACGATCCCGCAAACCCTCGAGATCAAGCTGTACCAAAACGGTTTTCTTTGGTTCTGGACTAGGAGCTGCCGGTTTATTCTTATCCGCATTGGCCTTACTCTTATCCTTGGCATCGTTTTCTTTTTTAGGCGCTGCTGGCTTATTTGCGACGGAATCTTTTTTTACTGTGGGTTGGGCAAATAATTCATCAAACTTCGTACTGCGATAGGGTTGGTCAAAATTGGTCAGCGCCATACGGAAAATGCTCGAATTTTGCATTCCGGTAGGGTATGAGGGCTTTGTTCTATTACTTGCAAAATAAATATACTTGCCATCTGGCGACCAATAGGGGCTGGTCTCGGAGACACCGGTATTGGTTAGGTTGGTCGTTTGTCCACTCTTGAGGTTATGGACAAAGATATCCTGCTCAAAATTACGCATTGCGGTAAATAGCAAATAATTGCCGTCGGGCGAAAATGAGGGCGTAGAATTTTGGAATCCCCAGATTTCGTCTTTGACTACGGTCTGGCTCTTGAGACTACCTAGATCCAACGTACGTACCTCATCACGGCCGCTTAGGTATACCGCTTTTGTGCGGTCGGCATTAAAGGTAATGTCACGGTTGTTTCGAAGATCTTGCGTCAGCTGTTTCACTTCACCTTTTCCATCCGCAGTGCGGGAAAACCAATTTTGATAGCCTTGGAATGTTTGGCTATAGAGTAAGGTTTTGCTATCCTTAAGCCATTTGACCTCCATGACGCGCTCTCCCTGTCCGGACATCTGACGGACAAACTTGCCCTCGCTATCGGAAACAAAAAGCTCTCCTCGGGATACAAAAGCTATTTTTTTGCCATCTGGTGAGACATCAAAATTACTGATGCTGCCCGAAATATTGAATTCCTTTAGCTTGCCGAGGACCTGATTGCGGTTTAAAGCAATATTGGGCTGTACCGTTTTCTTTCCATTGACATCGTAAATATAGAGCTGATACCCCTTTTCAAATACGATCTTATCGCCGTTTGCTGACACGAAGGGTCTTTTAATGGATTCCGGGAAACTTGTCAGCGCTGTTTTGGTCTTACCGTTGAGCTGATACAGGTTGTATTCGCCGTTGTTTTCATCCGAGACGTAATATATCGTTCCTTTTTGGTCTATCGTTGGCCATAGATCTTTTCCAACATAGTCTGTATACTGTTGAAAGGCTTTTGTTTTGGGATTATAGGAACGGATATCTGGATTGAATGCTCCTTTATAGCGCTTGCGGTTTGCCGAACTATATCCTTCCCAGCTATCGTTGAACAGCAGCTCTCCCGACGGTGTAGGGACGATCCCGCTGATATAATTAAAAAAATGTGGAAATAGGCGTATTGCCGTACCACCATCTACTGAGACCTGGTAACCTCCCATACGATTATAACGTGTCGAAGTAAAATAGAGTGTTTTACTGTCCCAGCTCCAGCTATCCACTTCATCCGAGGCGTCATGCGCGGTCAATTGACGGATGTCTCCACCCGCTAAGGGCATGACATAGACGTCCATATTCCCATTTTGATTGGCCGAGAATGCTAACCATTTGCCATCTGGGGATATTCGGGGATTGATCTCATTACCTTCCATACCAGTAAGCCGGACAGCAACCCCACCTTGGCTTGCGACTTTCCAAAGATCACCTTCATAACTGAATACCATCTCCTTCCCATCGGGTGTCAACGCGGGATGAGACAAGAATGTCGGTTGCTGCGCAACAACATAAGCAGTTCCACCATAGGCCAGAACTGCACTCAAAAGCAGTTTTTTTATCATTATATCTAGGAGGCTAATAATTGTTTGCCTTTAACAAAAATAGAATAGGTTATTGAAAAACTATTGAAGTATTGCGAATTTTACATTTTTATTGAATTTAGCCCGATATTAATAGGTCATGTTTGAACATCTTCGTATATTTAATGTAAAGTAGGGGTGCCTTCAATATTTGGCATCTGATCTTAGTATCAATAAGCTTGGTTGAGTCAGACATGCGAAACACATAGAAATCTGATAATAAACTATTTAAAGCAAATAACTCCGTCCTAGCGAATAGGCGAAGATAATTATCGCAACCTTCCTGCGCAGAAAACAAAACTAAAGAAGATAATTAGCATTGTTTTTTGAAGATAATTATCGCGACTCTAATTACTGATTACATTCTTGCTCAGCTTGGCGAGCATTTTTTCTGTTGAAACTGAGCTATTAAATTTCTTTATTGATCCTGTCGTAAAATGAAATACTTATCCGTAACTTTGCACCCTCAAATCAAGAACTATGAACGCAACGTTAACTCTCTCAGAGGAAGATCTTTACAATAAGCGCAGCCGCATACGGATTGCAGTATCACTTTTCTTTTTCTGTCAGGGTATTGCTTTCGCATCTTGGGCTAGCCGCATTCCTGTCATCAAGGAGCGCCTCCATTTGAGCGAAGGACAACTGGGAACAATTCTATTGATGCTTCCTATAGGTCAATTGGCGACAATGGCTCTTTCAGGCAAGTTGGTTACCAAATATGGTAGCGCTAAAGTATTGCGTATCGTACCGATTGCTTACGCATTGGTCTTGTGCTCCATCGCCTTTGCTCAAAATGCCTGGCAACTGGGGGCTATTCTCTTCCTGTTTGGTGTCACAGGCAATATGTGCAACATCTCAGTCAATACACAGGGGGTAGCCACGGAGCAGATCTATAAAAAGTCTATTATGACATCCTTCCATGGCGCCTGGAGTATTGCCGGTTTTACAGGAGCGCTAGTTGGACTGCTGACCATGAATCTTGGTCTGGATACGCTATCCCATTTCTTGATCATATTGGCTTTCGTCACTGGCAATACATTGATTAATCAGCGGTATCTGGTTCCGGGAAAATCGCCGCAGAAAGAAAAGCGGAGTTTCTTCTCCAAACCGGAGGGAAGTCTTTTGCAACTGGGTATCATTGGCTTTTTCAGTATGGCAACCGAGGGAGCCATGTTTGACTGGAGTGGGGTTTACTTTAAGGAAATTGTACATGCTCCCGAAAAATTCGTTGTCGTGGGCTACGCTTCTTTTATGATCATGATGGCTATCGGCCGTTTCGTGGGTGATGCCGTGATTCGCAAGCTGGGCCGCAAAAGAACATTACAATATAGTGGAATCTTGATGTTTATAGGCATGATGGCCTCTGTCGTTTTTCCACAATTTATTGTATGTACCCTTGCTTTTATGCTTGTGGGCATCGGTGTTGCCTGTAATGTACCCTCTATCTATAGTATTGCAGGCCAAAACAAAAATGTACCATCGGGTGTGGCCTTAGCTATGGTATCGAGCATTAGCTATCTTGGCTTTTTAATGGGACCTCCGTTGATCGGTTATATCGCAGAAGCTTTTAGCCTTCGCTATTCCTACGGTGTTTTCGCCTGCTTCGGCTTACTTATGTTTTGTATGGTTGGAAGATTATCCCTATTTAAGGAACCGCAGTCCAATTCCTAACAGTATTGGCTTTAGATAGTATATTCTTAGTGTGTCTAGCTGTCTTTGACCGCCGCTATTTATATTGGTATTTTACCACAAGATCCTTACGGTCTTCGTTCCTGTTTTGACCTATTCCTATTAACCATAGCCGGAAGGACAGCTCCTATTAGTTTGGTTTGAGGGAATTTAAAGTTGGATACCGGACGTTTATTAAATGAAATCATCGGCATAAGAATAAAATAAATACAAGTAGTTCCTACACCCAATAGTGATCCAAACGCAACATCTTCAAGGAAATGTTGGCCCAAATAAATTCTGGAATAGCCTGTTAACGCTGCTAGAATAAAACAAAACAGACCTATTCTTTTGTCCTTGGAAATGATGGCAACAGTAGCCGCCATAGCAAATGCAGAAGTTGTATGCCCCGAAGGAAAGGAATTGGCGTAGGCTACAGGTAACCAAGAGACAACATGTAATGTCGGATCACCTTTAAACATCGCTGCCGGACGCTCCGCATGAAATAGACTTTTCAAAACACAGCATACCAAGCCCGAAAAAACATAAGTTCCAAAAATTCCCTTGGCGAAATTCCATTTTTTCAGAAAGCAAAACACAACAGCGAGGGTTATCACACAGATCCCATCCCCAACGAAAGTGTTCAATGTCATGAAAATATCCGCCCATAGGGCATGATGACTATTAATAAACTGAAATGATTCTCTTTTCGTAACAAAAAGCAGGATAGAGGCAATCAGTATAAACCATATACTGAAGGTGATGAAAAAGGCACGATTGGTATTATATATCCTTTTAAATTGATTCTGAATCACTTTTATCATTTCACAGGTTTTATCAGACAAATTTAGCTGCCGAATATTAGTAAGTCATTAATTTGTAATAAAATTTAAATTAACACAATTTTTACCAACCATGAAAATATTATGACAAAAGTCCTGAAATGTTACAGAATTAATGACATAATGAGTTTATTGATGATCAACACTAAAAGATATACATCCTTTTTAATGTACAGCAATTAGATATTACATTACTTGGATAGCACTGTTATCTCACAAATCCAAATTGTATATTTTTATTTTAAAAATGAACAATCTATACATCCGACAGGAGACTTATACAAAATAGCAAAGATGATTATGTCTTAAAATAGAACAGGAGAAATACCTTTTATAGTATTTCTCCTGCAATTGAAAAACGACATTAATAATATCACTTCTCCTTATGTAGCCCCGAGCAGAATCGAACTGCTATCAAATGTTTAGGAAACATCTATTCTATCCGTTGAACTACGGGGCCTTTTCAAAAGCCAAACTTAGGTTTATTTTATAAATAAGTCAATAGCTACATGAAAATCCGTTGTATATTTTTTGTAGACCTCCATCATTAAGAAAAAATAGCTCGATGATGATGCTCAACAATACCTCAACTACCGCTGCATAACAGTACACACCGGACAATGGAGACGGATTGCAATCAGTGCAATGTGCTCATCTATTTGACAGGAAAATTTAAAGTGAATTTTATAAAGGAAAAAAATGTGGAGGGAGAAGGATTCGAACCTTCGAAGCCGAAGCAACGGATTTACAGTCCGTCCCATTTGACCGCTCTGGAACCCCTCCAGCATTGCGCTATTTTGAAATAGAACGTCGCAAAAGTAGGTTTTGCGTAGCACTTGTGCAACTATTTTGATGCATTAATTTGTAACTACCCCAGTATGAATTGTTTTATTTCTCAGGGATGACCTAGCTCCTGTATAAACACATCATCCACCACATATTAATATAATAAAAACTTATTGTTATATTCTAGTCATAATAGATTTTGATGATAGTGTATTGGTAAAATCAATTCGCTTTTTGATCAGAGTTGCCTTATCTTTGTGACAACAAAAAAAGAAAGATATATTATGAGTTTCACAGGTAAAAGTTTTCCAAGCATTACGGTAGATGCAATCGATTATTTAGGCGACAATTTGCAGATCAACATTTTCGAAAAAGCAGTTAAAGAAGGTAAAAAAGTAATTTTATTTTGGTATCCAAAAGATTTCACTTTTGTATGTCCTACAGAATTACATGCTTTCCAAGAGGCTGCTGCTGAATTTGAAAAACGCAACACAATCTTAATCGGTGCTTCTTGCGACACAAACGAAGTTCACTTTGCTTGGTTAAACACTGCAAAAGATAATGGCGGTATCGAAGGTGTTGAATATCCTATTTTAGCTGATACTAACCGCAACTTATCTAGCGTATTGGGTATCTTGGACGTTCAAGAAGTTGAGCATCCTGAATACGGTACATTAGCACAAGGATCTGCTGTTACTTACAGAGCTACTTATTTGATCGACGAGACTGGCCGTGTATTCCACGAGTCTGTAAACGATATGCCTTTGGGCCGTAACGTAAAAGAATATTTACGCTTGATCGACGCTTACGCTCACGTACAAAAATTTGGCGAAGTATGTCCTGCAAACTGGGAAGAAGGTAAAGATGCAATGAATGCAGACAGAAAAGGTGTAGCTGACTATTTAGCTAAACACTAACAATAAAAGACCCTAGGTCTTATCAACAGGGGCCTTTATCCCGGCTCCTGTTGATTTCTCCATCAATCACCTTAATAATAAAATCATGTTACAAGAATTAGAAAACGATAATTTACAAGAAATTGTAAACAATAACGATATTGTGATGGTTCAGTATGCTGCTACCTGGTGTGGTAATTGCAAAATCATGAAACCAAAATTCAAGAAATTATCTGGCGAAAATGAGGGTGTTCCTTTTATCATCGCTGATGCAGAAAAATTCCCCGAATCACGCAAATTGGCGAACGTCAATAACCTGCCTACATTTGCTGCATTTAAAAACGGCAAATTGGTGAATCAAGTACAAACAAATAAGTTGGACGCATTAGTAGAATTATTCAATGAAGCTGCCGGTAATTAAACATCTTACAGAATTCATCGAACAGAATGATGTCGACTATGTATTGGAGACCATCGAGACATTGGAAGCTCTTACCGAAGCTCCATTGAAAGATGAGGAACTTGACGTGATCGGTGAATTAATTTCTAACCTATACGGAGCAGTAGAGGTTGATAAATTGATAAAAGAAGGCAATTCGAAAAAAGATGCCTTAAATATGTTCATGAAACGTGTTTTAGGAGCAATTGACAAATAATTTCGCTTGATTAAACACCCTGAAGTGAAACTTTCTTTTCATATTTTTAGTTGCCCAAAAGCTAAATTGTTGACAAAATTTAGCAATGTGGAAAACTAATTGAAGGAATCTGACAGAACTAAATATTTTCTACATATATTTACTATGTTAAAGGTTGCCACTTGGAGCGAAGCGACAAAATAACTATTCTCTAAAAATTCGTTTCAGGAAAAAATATTTTAATTGTTAAACGGAAATTTCAACTTGGTTGGAATTTCCGTTTTTTGTTTTTGTACGTATTTAAAGTTAACTCCTTTATTTTCTCTGATTTTTGCGTCCTCAAGAGTGATTAATATACATTAAAATTACAATGTGAAACAATGCTGTTTTGGATGAAATCTTTATCTTTAAGCATGCGAAAACCCTTTCTTTCCATCATTATTTTATTAGCTAGTATCTTGTCAAAATCAACTGTACAAGCACAAAATCCGCAGTGGAATGCCGCCGAGATCAAGCTTAATCTAGAAAAACTGAATGTTTTAGGCTCTGTTCTGTATTTTGCAGCACATCCAGACGACGAAAATACCCGTCTGATCGCCTGGCTTGCCCAGGAGAAAAAATATAGAACAGGCTACTTATCCCTAACTCGTGGTGACGGAGGTCAAAATCTCATCGGTACCGAACAGGGCATCGAACTGGGACTGATCCGTACGCAAGAACTTCTTGCTGCGCGAAAGATCGACAAAGGGGAACAATTTTTCTCCTCTGCGTATGATTTTGGGTTTTCCAAAACGCCCGAAGAAACGTTTGCCTTCTGGGACAAACAAAGGGTGCTCGCCGAGGCGGTATGGTTGATCCGCAAATTCAGACCTGATGTCATCATAACAAGGTTTCCACCTGATGCTAGGGGGGGACATGGACACCACCAGGCCTCAGCGATGTTGGCACACGAAGCTTTCAAAGCCGCAGCCGATCCCAAACAGTTTCCAGAGCAGCTTCAATACGTCAAACCCTGGCAAGCGAAACGCCTCCTTTGGAATACTTTTAATTTCGGCGGACAGGACAACACTAGCGAAGATCAGCTAAAAGTGGATATCGGAAACTATAATGCGCTGATAGGTGCTTCCTATGGTGAAATTGCCGCGCATAGCCGTTCTTCCCACAAAAGCCAAGGCTTCGGATCGGCCACTCAACGTGGTTCTTCTATCGAGTATTTTGAGTATGTCGATGGTACTCCCGCAAAAGCTTCTCCACTGGAAGGAATAGATACTTCCTGGAAAAGGGTCGCAAATAGCGGAACAGTACAGTCACTGATCGCAAAAGTCAATCAGAACTATCAAATGGACAAACCTGAATCGGCTTTGCCCGATCTGATCCAGCTCTATAAAGCACTTGATCAGATCAATGACGCGTACTGGAAAAATGAGAAGAAAAAGGAGGTAGAGAAATTAATCTTAGCCTGTGCTGGAATTTGGTTTGAAAGTATCGCAAAAAATCCTAATTATGCGGTAGGTGATCAGATCAATGTCGACAACGCCATTATTGCAAGACGTCCAGATGTTACCGTACAATTGGCTAAGTTAAATGGCAAAGAGATCCATAAAAACCTTGTCAATAATCTTCTTTTAAAAGATGCTATTGCTGTTAGTACAACAAATTCAACACAGCCTTATTGGCTAAATGAACCTCACGCCAAAGGAAAATTTAATGTCAGTGATTTCAATCTCACCGGTTATCCCGAAAACCCCAATAATCCAAAAGTACGCTTTGAATTATTGATCAATGGTACTGCAATCACATTTGACCAGAATATACAATATAAATATACTGACCCCGTTCGTGGCGAAATCTATAATCCAATAGTTGTCCTTCCACTGCTCACTGCAAAGAGTTCAAGTCCATTGGCTTTGACTCAAAATGCCCAATCTGTCAAAGTAAACCTATTGTTCCAAAAAAATGGACAGGATCCAGCACAATCCTTTAGTGTAAAGACCATTGGAGCAAAAGGCTGGGAAATATCTCCTGCTTCATTTGAACTCCAGTTTACCTCTGGTGTTAGCGATCTCTCTAAAGAGATCACAATAAGCCCCTTAGATGCTACTGTTTCGTCCATTGATACACTGCTTTTTCAAGTCAATCAAAAGGATAGACTAAAAGAGATAAAAACTATAGGTTATAACCATATTCCTGAGATTGTCTATTTCCCAGATGTTGCTATAAAAATGAGCAATATCAATCTAAGCAATGAGGTAAAAAAAGTAGCCTATATTCATGGCGCAGGAGATCTAATTCCGGAATCGCTCAGTGCAATTGGCATCAAAGTGGACGTGCTAACAAGCGAACAGCTATTAAAAAGTGATCTTTCAGGCTATGATGCGGTCATCTTGGGTGTGAGGATCTTCAATGTTAATAAAGACATCGCACAGATTCAAAATAGACTATTGGATTATGTCAATAATGGCGGAACTGTCCTCGAGCAATACAACGTAAACAATGGCTTGGTTTCGAAAAATTTTGGTCCCTATGCCTTTAGCCTTGGAAGGAGTCGGGTTACCGATGAACTTGCCGATGTTCATTTTGACGAAAAAGATCCAGTTTTCAATTATCCCAATAAAATTACAAAAGCAGACTTTGACAATTGGGTACAGGAGAGGGGATTGTATTTCGCTGAAAATATCGACAAGAGATACCGTACACCAATTGCCATACAAGATTCCGGGGAGCCTTTACACAACGGATCATTATTGATCACGGACTACGGAAAAGGGAAATTTGTCTATACATCGCTATCTTTTTTTAGACAATTACCTGCAGGAATTCCTGGAGCTTACAGATTATTTGTAAATTTGTTATCAAAATCAAAATAAAATATCACAATGGAAAATCAGATTGACAACAACTGCACAACGATAGATGCTGGCAAAGCAAAAGGGATCATCCTTTTAGTCGCTGTAGTATTTGGTGCATTAATTGGCTTCGCTGCAAATGAGACATTTTTAAGCATCATTGGCGGTGCGGTTATTGGATTGATTATCGCTGCGTTTTTTAACAGTGTTATCTATCCTCAAAAGCCTTCAGACAGATAAAATACAGGATGAATAGCTGGAAACGCTACTATTGGATGGTCGTTATCTGGCTATTTATATTTATCCTTTTTCTGTACTTTTTTACCAAACATTATTCATGAGTACAGTAGATTGGGCTGTTCTATTGCTAACACTTTTGTCGATTGTCGCTTACGGCATCTATAAAAGTAGAGGGATCAAAAATATTGATGGTTATCTTTTGGGCAATCGTTCTTTGCCATGGTACCATGTCGGACTTTCGGTAATGGCTACTCAAGCGAGCGCCATTACTTTTTTGTCTGCTCCCGGATTAGCGTATTCTTCGGGAATGAGTTTTGTACAGTTTTATTTTGGTCTCCCATTGGCCATGATTGTACTCTGTATTACCTTTATCCCAATATTTCAAAGACTTAAGGTTTTCACAGCCTACGAATTTCTTGAGAAACGTTTCGATGTCAAGACCCGGGGGCTCACAGCATTACTATTTTTGATCCAACGGGGTATCTCCACTGGTATTACCATTTTTGCACCATCGCTCATCATCTCAACTATTCTCCATATTGATCTGACCCTAACAACATTAGTCATCGGAAGCTTTGTGGTTATCTACACCACCTACGGTGGTACAAAAGCGGTATCCCATACACAATTGCTCCAGATGAGCATAATATTTGGATCTCTGCTTATTGCAGGAATGCTTGTCATTCATCTTCTTCCAGCAGACATCGGTCTTTCGAAAGCGCTTCATATCGCCGGTAAATCAGGTAAAACCAATGCACTGGACTTCACGTTTGATCTGAATAACAATTATACCTTGTGGACTGGCCTGATCGGAGGATTTTTCCTACAACTCTCTTATTTTGGCACAGACCAGAGCCAAGTAGGACGTTATCTAACCGGATCTTCCATAAGGGAAAGCAGAATGGGGCTAATTATGAATGGCCTTTTAAAGATCCCGATGCAATTTGCCATCCTGCTGATTGGTGTTCTAGTATTTACCTATTATCAATACCACCAACCTCCGATCTTCTTTAACCAGGTCGAAGTACAGAAGTTGAAAGAAAGCCCATATGCGGCTTCCTACCAAGAACTTGAACAAAAACATACTCGACTATTCCAACAACGTGAATCTCTCGTCAATGGCCTCAGTACAGCGCTGGATCAGGATGATCAGGGGAACATCGAGTCCTCCCGCTCAGCGTTGCATCGATTGAATGCACAGATGCAGCAAGTAAAAGACAGTACACTGACACTTATCAAAAAAAACAACCCTGCAGCCGAGACTAACGACAATAATTATGTTTTCCTTTCGTTTGTAACCAAAGCCTTTCCGAAAGGTCTGATCGGTTTGTTGATCGCTGTTATTTTTCTGGCATCTATGGGCTCTACAGCCAGTGCTATTAACTCACTTGCATCAACGACGACCATAGATATTTACAAACGTTTTATAAACCGCAACGCGACCGAAAAGCAGGATCTCCTCTGGTCTCGTATATTTACCTTAATTTGGGGTATTTTCACCGTGGTTATTGCGCTATATGCTAACAAGCTGGGCAATCTGTTAGAGGCCGTGAATATCTTGGGTTCCTTATTCTATGGTACGATACTAGGCATATTTATTGTTGCTTTCTATCTAAAAAAAATTCAGGGAAAGGCTGTTTTTATCGCTGCGATCCTCTCTGAAATCTTTGTCGTCGGCATCTGGTACCTAGACAAAATTCCTTTTCTCTGGCTGAATCTCATTGGCTGTCTGGCCGTCATGATAATTGCATATTTTATACAGCTTTCGCTCAGAAATAATTCTGCTATACCAAATAGAAGCAATACGCAATAGAAACAATCTGGAAAAATAAAGTGGCTTACTCGCAAATAGATGCCTGATTACGAGGTTGTATTTAATTTGGAATGGTCTTCTTAATCCCCCCAATATAAAAAAAGTCCGGATTCGCTTCGAATCCGGACTTTTCGTTTTTAATAGACTTAGATCAATATCCTATTTAGCATCATCTATCAAAATTCGTATTTTGACAGCTTACTAGTATTTCTTATAAATATTGTAAAGTATGCTCTTATCATATAAGGTCAGCTCGGGTGTTGTATCCCGTACAATAAATTTACGTTTAAATGCGACGATAGCAGCCTTTAGGTTAGAGGTATCATACCCGATTATTTTAAGCGCATCAATGGCATTAAAACTATCAGGAGGAGTAATCAGTTGGCCTTCATCATACCAGATACCAAATCCTCTGTTCGCAAGCTTCTTCCAGGGGAAGAAAACACTGGGGTCATTTTTACGCGCCGGGGCGATGTCTGCATGACCGATAAAATTATTGTCAGGTATTAGGTATCGTGATTTTAAAGTATCCAACACAGTCATCAGCGAATTGATCTGGGCATCTGGAAAAGGCTCCCTGCCATTATTGTCCAATTCTATTCCGATAGAGCAGGAATTCATGTCCACAATGGATCCCCACTTAGCCACACCGGCATGCCACGAGCGGACATAGTCATTCAGCATCTGGATAATCTCACCGTTGCGGCCGATCACATAATGTGAACTCACCTTGGTCCGTGGAATCTGGAACGTCTTGATGGTCTGACCGACGCTATCTTGTGCCGTATGGTGGATGATCACAAAGTTTGGCTTGCGAACATCATAGTGAATAGCTTCTGCTTGACGCCATTCGGAGTGAACCCCTGTTTTCTGCAGGAAGATTACCTTTCTCTCCTGGGGTGTCAATTGATTCGTATCGGGTTTGACAACAACCTTTTGTTCCAATACAACTGCGGGCGCAAAAGAAGCGACCAATGGTCTGGACACAGCGGCATGTCCCTTGGACTTACAGCTCGCCAAAGACATCAACACAGCAAGTATGATCCCAATTGACACTGGTTTAAACATTATTTTGGTAAACTATAAACTATTCCCATAGCCAATGACTGGCTCAATTGAACTCTTGAAATAACATCCGGATCATAGATCATAATCCCGTTTAGATTGACGTTGATTACACGGGTTACTTTAGCTGTTATGGTAACATCAAGACGATGGGTTGGGTCTGAAATTTTCTCATAATTAGCAAATAGATTATAACGCGCCTTTACGTTCAATTTATCTGTAAAGTTCTTGTCTAGGTTACCCGTTATCTGAAATGCCAATGCATTGGAGAAAGAACGGTCTTCCTTGACACCAAATCGTTCTCCCGTTCCTTTACGGAGATTACCTTCGCCTTCTGGCTTGTTCATGTCCGGTAACAGATAATATCCATATTTATCATAAAAGCCGTCTACCGAACGAGGTTTTACACGCTCATCCAAAATAAAGGTCTGCCGTGCGGTACCCGTACCAAAACGCAATGAAAACTCATTGCTCGGCTTATACTCAAGACCGAAAGACTCGGTCAAATAAGCTGGCGCCATAAACGCGTTTTCAATATAGTCTATTGTATCCTTACCATTTCTGCTTGTGTACTTGTATCCCGCATCAAATTGTGACTCAAAGGTAATCGATGTAAATAGCGCCCAATTAGCGGAGAGTTTATAGGATAACTTGTTATCCCAAAATATACGGTCATTATTCTTTTTAGCGATATTATTCGTATTCTTGATCTTACCATACCGGAGGTCGACTTCTGTCACGAAATTAAAATTGTCCCGGGTATAGTCTGATTTGTGATTGGCATTGAGACCAATAGCAATGGAACCCACACCTCCACCTTTCCAGTTATCGTTAAAGGATGCCTGGTTTAGATTAATCCCAAACTTTGTCCAATGCTTCCAGTAATCAACCTCAAGATTGAGCTTGGGAACCACCGGACGAATGGTTTTGATATTTAAAGGTTGCTCTTTTTGGACAGAAATTACGGTATCTGGTTTTGCTCTAAGATCTTTCAGATCCTGTGCCTTTATGCTTGTAAAAGAAAGGCAAAGCAAAGCCATGCCGACAAAATTGAAAAACTTCATTCTGAAAACGTCTATTTTTTGTTTACGGTACTAATTTATAATTAATTGTTGGAAAAGGCTCAATAAAATATTGAGAAGGGTTCATTCGATAGCGGGAGTAGCAATCTTTGATGTAATTTGTTACCTCGTAATCGCTCGCTGCCAGAATGAAAAAATAGGATGGTCTAAATATTCTCCTAAATCGTTCTGACTCCTCAAAATTGAGGCCTGTGACCTTACTAATAAGTGCCTTCGTAAATTTATAATCAATTACATTTTCCTTATAATCGTTTTCTATGGTTTTAGTCAGTCTGCGCGCCCTTTTGGCCTCTTTACTAAATAGGCTATAAATAGAGTTGATGCTCAGTCCTGCCCCAGTAGGCCCCACCGAAAATACATCACCATATCCGGCCAGCCGGTAGGCCTTCTCATAATCTTCTTTTGCTTTTTTCAGAATTTCCTCAGGGCTCTTTCGTGCCAATACCTGCACCTCATCAATATAGATCGACTCTCGGATTAAATGAAACAACAATAATCCCTTATTGTCAACAGCAAGGGTGTCTGAAAAATATTCCTTGCTCATTGCAACAATCTGATCACCTATCCGGGCAGAAAAGTCAAATTCACCTTTAATATTATTATAGAATACCTCTCCCGTCCTTAGATTGGCAAGTTTCACATTTCCGATACGTTGTTTGGTTTTTTTGTCAAATACGATGCCCTCGACTTTCTTTTCTTGACAAAAAAGTAGGGAGGGAAGGCCTAGTATGGCGACAAACAGAAAAATATAACGTATTAGTTTCACTTTCGTAAAACTACTATATCGCCATACAAAACTGAAATATTTAACATCTTTTAAAACGTAACTATTTAGATATAACCAATAGCTGTCCTAGGGACAATACTTCATCTGTAAGGCCATTTAATGATTTGATCTGTTCGACAGATACATTATAGAGCTTGCTAAGCGAATAAAGCGTTTCTTGCGCTTTCACCTCGTGAATACGCATCGCTAAAGGGCTTTTGATCTCCTCAGTCTTCACGGTAGCAGGAGGGGTCTCCTGAACATTCTGGACAATTTCTTCTTTTACAACCTCTTCACGCACGACTTTCTCCTTAGGTGTCTCTCTTCGGTCATATTGATCAAGATGATATCGTTCTATCATTTCTATCAATAGATCCGGATAGCGGGGGTTGGTTGCATATCCTGCAGCCTTCAGTCCCTTAGCCCAGCTCTTGTAATCATCCTTATCCAGCTTAAACAAAGCCGAATAACGGGGGCGTAGCAGAAACTCGGAGTGATCCCTAAACGATTGTTGAGGATTGTCATATACACGAAAACAATCATTAATATTATCGTCGGGACGGGTTACGGATTTACCTTTCCATACGCCGCCACACTTAATACCAAAATGATTATTTGCTTCACGTGCTAGGTAGCTATTTCCGTTGCCAGACTCCAGCAGAGCCTGAGCGAGCTTAATGCTGGCCGGAATACCATACTTGTTCATTTCTGCAATTGCAATATCTTTATATTGAGCAATGTAGTCATTCCCAGCCATGGTGGGTCGGCCTACGGAAGAAGATGAAGAAGTTTTTGAATTGGATCCGGATTTAGAGGACGATAAGGTGCCTCTCCGGCTTGAACATGATGTAATCAACATCATGAATACAAACATGCCATAAAAAAACTTCTTCATGCAATAATATCGTGCTTATTTTTTTGTTGACGAGAATTTATTTTGCTTGGAACCGTTATCAAACATATCAAGATGATATAGTTTGATCGTTTTAAGTACTTTCGCTGTCCAGTCTCTACTCGTAGAGTATCCCGAACGAGCTATCGCCTTTACCCAAGCTTCATATTTTTCTCCTGGATGTTTTTCAAAAAGGCTTTGAGTAGTCTTCTTTCTTTTTACTATTCCTACAAAGTCATCATATGAGTCTAATACAGACCTATAACCCTTGTAAGCTGACCGAATAACGGTACTTCTGTTCTTTCCTTTGACACCAAAATGGTTATTCAAATTCTTTGCTATCCTGCTACCACCATTTCCGCTTTCATGCATAGCGATGGCTAAGATAACCGATGCCGGAACTCCGTGTTCCTCCATCATTTCTTTTGCTATTGGACTGTACTTATCGACATATGCCGCACTTTGAGCTGAAACTTTTGTTATTCCAAAAGTTGCCAAAGCCAGTACCAGTACAAAGCTTTTTAATTGTTTTAAATTCATGAAGAATGTTTTAGTTCTCAAATTACTTCTTGCGCAACGCAAAAAGTCCGTCTCGAATCGGTAATATTACCTTTTCTACGCGCTTGTCCTGAGCTAAACGTGCATTCAAATCAATGATCTGCTTTGTTTGGTTGTCTGGTTTTGAATCTAACACCTTACCTTTCCATAAGACATTGTCAATCAAAATAAGTCCCCCAGACGGAACTTGATTTATTATCGTTTCGAAATAATATAAATTTCTCTTTTTATCAGCGTCAATAAATACCAGATCAAATGTCTCATTCAACGTGGGGATAATCTCCGCTGCATCGCCAATATGATATCTAATTTTATCTGCGAATTCAGACGTATTAAAATAACCTTGGACTCTTTCCTGTTGCTCTTCATTGATATCGATGGTATGTAAAACACCATCTTGCTGAAGACCCTCTACGAGACATAATGTTGCATATCCCGTAAAAGTTCCGATCTCCAAAATACGTTTTGGAGCAACCAATTTACTCAATAAAGAAAGAACTCTTCCCTGGTAATGACCAGATAACATATGGGGCATTGTTTCCTTCAAATATGTCTCCCGATTTACCCTTTTCAATAACGAATTTTCATCGTCTGTAGTATGTTCCAAATAGGACTCCAAATCGTCGACAACAATTTCCATAACCACAAAGGTACCAAAAAACATTTTTATGATAAAAATATTTTTTTATAAACAACTGAAAAACAGAAAGATATAATTATCGGTTTGTAAAGAAATTTTTTAGTGATTTGCCTTAAAAGCCCAAAAACGCAATATCCTCTTTTTTTGATTTTTGTATTTATTTCCAAATTTCATCAAAAAACAAGCCCTCGAGAAGACGTGCTTTTCGAGGGCTTGTTTTCATTATTTAACGATAAAAATATTAAGCAAGATCCGCTGTGATCAAACGTAAAAATTCTGATCGTGTCACGTCATTCTGAAATGCTCCTGTAAATGCCGAGGTTGTTGTAACAGAATTCTGTTTTTGTACACCACGCATGGCCATACACATGTGTTTGCACTCCATCACAACAGCAACTCCACGCGCACCTAGTGTCTCCTGGATACAGTCTCTGATTTCGTTGGTCAGACGCTCTTGTACTTGCAGACGGCGAGCGAAGATATCTACGACACGAGGAATTTTACTCAAACCCACAATATGTCCGTTTGGAATATAAGCGATATGCGCCTTTCCAAAGAAAGGTAACATGTGATGCTCACACAAAGAGTACACTTCGATATCCTTTACAACCACCATCTGGCTATAATCTTCCTCAAACATGGCTCCTCTCAGCACTTCAGCAGCATCGATATCATATCCATGTGTCAAGAACTGCAGGGCTTTAGCGACACGCTCAGGAGTCTTTACCAGACCTTCACGCTTAGGATCCTCTCCCAGGCATTCCAATATATCTGTATAATGAGAAGCGATGCGATCTACTTTTTCAGTATTGTATTTGTCGATCTTAATATATCCATCCAACTCTTCGTTGTCAAATGAGTGTTGACTCATAGTTTCTACTATTTAAATGTATTAAAGATTAATCGCCAAAATATTCGACGTAGTTATTTTCGGTTTCGTGCAAACGAACACTATGCAGTGCCACTCCTTGTTCTTCAAAAAGTGGTTTCAGGATCTTGAATATCTCAATAGCAATATTTTCTGTAGAAGCCATGACACCTTTCATAAAATCAACATCCAGGTTGAAATTACGATGATCCACTTTATCAATGATGCTGCGATTGATAATTTCCTTCATGATCTTTAAATCAATCAAAAAACCAGTTTCGGGATTTACTTCCCCCTTCACTGTGACAAAAAGGTCATAATTGTGCCCATGCCAATTTGGATTAGAACAGAGTCCAAACACTTGTTCATTTTGTTCATTGCTCCAATCTTCACGATACAGCTTATGTGCTGCACAAAAACGTTCACGACGAGTTATAAATATCATAATAATACAAAGATACGGCTTTAGGCCCAATTTTAACATTTCTATTTTAGGAATGCCGTCAGAATATGGTAATATAATTAACCAGCAAAGATCATCTGCTGATTTTTATTTTAATGTGCTAAAGAGCTCCACGATAATTCGTAATTTTCGCATACTATTAAATGAAGTCTATCATGAAGATATTAATCGTAGCCGCCACGCAATTCGAAATTCAGCCTTTTCTTGAGGTTGCAGCCAACTACCCCAATTGTGATACGGTAATCACAGGTGTAGGGATGGTTGCAACAGCATTTGAATTAGGACGGATACTACATGAAAACGAATATGATCTCCTTATAAATATAGGTATTGCGGGATGCTTTGACCGCAACCTGAAAATTGGAGAGGTCGTGCAGGTCACCTCAGAATCTTTAGTAGAATTGGGTGCAGAAGATGACCTACTGTTTATCCCGATCGAACAGTTGGGTTTCGGAAAATCCAAATTCGAGTCTTCTTTGCTTCAAGGCAAAAATGTAGCACTTCCCTTTTTAGCCCAAAGACATGGCATTACAGTGAATAAGGTACATGGTAATGCCGATAGTATTGCAAAAGTTCTACGGATCAACCCCAACAGTTGTATCGAGAGCATGGAAGGTGCAGCCGTTTTTTTTGCCGCGGATAAAATGGAACTTCCGGTGATTGAGCTCCGTGGGATCTCCAACTACGTAGAAAAAAGAAACCGTGCCACGTGGAACATTCCACTAGCAATAATGAATAGTAATAAGGCACTTATACAAACATTGGATTTCTTGTCGGACTTATTTTCCAAAATTTAATACAAAAGTCATTTACTTATTAAAAAATGACATAAAACTATACAATTAGGCTAGTCAAATCTTCAAAATATCAATTTTAAATAGTAGATTTGTAATCTAAAAATTGACACTATTTTACAACTGATGAGAGAAATACAATTCAGAGAAGCACTTCGTGAAGCAATGAACGAAGAAATGCGTAAAGACGACAAAATATTTTTATTAGGTGAAGAAGTTGCAGAGTATAACGGAGCTTATAAGGTAAGCCAAGGTATGCTTGATGAATTCGGTGCAAAACGTATCATTGATACACCTATTGCTGAACTTGGTTTTGCTGGTATTGCTGTTGGTGCAGCAATGAACGGTCTAAAACCAATCGTTGAATTTATGACGTTCAACTTTTCACTTGTTGCGATTGACCAAGTTATCAATGCTGCTGCAAAAATCCACTCCATGAGTGGTGGACAATTTTCTATCCCTATGGTCTTCCGTGGCCCGACAGGAAATGCAGGTCAGCTAGCAGCACAACACTCTCAAAACTTTGAAAACTGGTTTGCAAATACACCAGGTTTGAAAGTGGTTGTTCCTTCAAACCCTTACGAAGCTAAAGGTTTATTGAAATCTTCTATTATTGATCCAGATCCAGTTATTTTCATGGAATCTGAGGTCATGTACGGTGATAAAGGCGAAGTTCCTGAAGAAGAGTACTACCTGGAAATCGGAAAAGCAAATATCATTCAAGAAGGTACTGATGTTACTGTTGTTTCTTTCGGTAAAATGCTTCCTCGTGTTGTAATTCCTGCAGTTGAAGAATTGAAAAAAGAAGGTATCAGTGTAGAATTGATCGATTTGCGTTCTGTACGTCCTATTGATTACCCTACGCTTATTGAATCTGTAAAGAAAACAAACCGTCTGGTTATCGTAGAGGAAGCATGGCCTTTGGCGTCAATCTCTACTGATTTAGCATTTAATGTACAACGCAATGCATTTGATTATTTGGACGCTCCTGTAATTCGTGTGAATTGTGCTGACGTACCTCTTCCTTATGCGCCAACATTGATTGAAGCGGCTTTACCTAATGTAGAAAAAGTAGTTAAAGCTGTAAAAGAAGTATCTTACATCAAAAAATAATTGGATTCTTTTTTGAATCAAATAAAAATCCCTTTTACAATCAGTAAAAGGGATTTTTTTATATATTTATCTGTCCTGTTATTACTAACAAAAATTCCAATAGATGAAAACACTAAAAACAATAGCTTTGACGACTGTATTCGCATTTGTAGTCCTATCTGTATCAGCCCAAAAGAAGTATTCCCTACGGGTGAATCCCGACGAGGGAAAGAAAATAGCGCAAAATGTTATCATGGCAATGGATATCGAAACTGGCGAACAGAAGATTGTGACAGACTTAACAATGGGCTTTGATATTACAAATACAGCCAAGAAAGACAATTCCTTTCTATTTGAGCTTAAATACACTGATATCAACATGAAAATGAGCGGAGAAGCCATGGAAATGACCTATGACTCCAAAAATCCAGAAGCAAATGAATTTTCAAAACAGATGCATGCTACAGTAGGCAAGCTAGTAAATAGTAAGATCAGCTTTTCAATAGATCATTTGGGAAAATCTTCTGATATAAAATTGCCGGAAGGTGTCAACCTTCCCTTTGATCGCAGTATGTTTGAAAATATTAGCACTGTATTGCCTGAGCATGCCATTGGTATTGGAGAATCATGGAGTTCAAAATCAGAATCCGAAGAATCGGGTCTACTGGTCGAAAACAAAATGACTCTCGCCGAAGTAAATGAGCAGGGTTATAAGGTAAATGTGGAAGGAAAAATGTTTGGATCCGACGCAAAACAGGTCGGCAGTATCCAAGGATTCTATGTATTGGATAAAAAGACTTGCCTGACTAAAATAACAGAGATGACCAGTGATGTAGATATGCCTGAAGCAAAGATCAAAACAGTCATAAAATGCCAATAGATGGTAACAAAAAAAGGGGCTTAATTTTAAAACTAAGCCCCTTTTTTTGTTACCACAACGATATTAAGCGTTAATTTCTTCTTTGTATTGATCTGCAGATAATAATGCGTCTACGTCTGCTACATTATTCAATTTAATACGAACAATCCAGCCCTCACCATATGGGTCAGAATTCACCAATTCAGGAGAAGCATCAATTGCATCATTAACTGATAAAATTGTAGCTGCTACAGGCAAAAACAAATCAGAAACTGTTTTTACAGCTTCGATTGTACCGAAAACTTCATTTGCGGCAACTTCTTCACCTACAGTGTTAATGTCAACAAAAACGATATCACCCAATTCACGTTGAGCGAAATCGGTAATCCCTACAACTGCTTCATCACCTTCAACACGAATCCATTCGTGATCTTTGGTGTATTTCAATTCTGCTGGAAAATTCATTGTATCTAATTTTTTGATTTTTAATGCCGTGAAGTTACAAAATATCTTCAATTGTCAAAAATGATATTCATTATAAGATTTTTGTGTTTATTTTTAGATTATGAATCCTCAAATCGAAAAACTTTATCAGATCGCGCTAAAAAAAGAGCGTTTTATTATTGGTTTAATGTCTGGAACATCTTTAGACGGTCTTGATATTGCATTGTGCCGTATTGAAAACGCCGGAAAGACCACAAAAATAAGTTTAGAAAAATTCATCACAATGGACTATGAGGATACATTTAGAGCCAAAGTCCGTGAAATATTCGCAAAAAGAACCATCGACCAACAGTTACTTTCGGGCCTCAATGCATACGTAGGTATCACCCATGCTAACCTGATCAACCAAGCTCTTGAAAGCTGGAATATTTCAGCTAACGAGATAGACTGCATCGCTAGTCATGGACAGACGGTATACCACGCGCCGCAATCGTTGACGAAGGACCTCAATTGGCCAAATAGCACACTGCAAATCGGAGATGGAGATCATATTGCCATACATACGGGCATAATTACACTGTCAGATTTTAGACAAAAACACATTGCCGCAGGAGGAGAGGGGGCACCATTAGCAGCTTATGGAGACTATCTTCTTTTTTCCCATTCTACTGAAAACCGATTTTTACTGAATATAGGCGGCATTTCTAATTTTACCTTTATACCGAGTCATCAAAGTAATCTGGAAGCCTATGCGACAGATCTAGGACCAGGAAATACAATGATGAACCAGTATATGAAAGCTCATTTTGACCAAGAGATGGACAGAGATGCCATGATTGCAAAAAAGGGGACAGTAAATGAGTCGTTATTGAAGCAGCTCCTGACGGAAGAATTCCTAACTTTGGAGTTCCCAAAAACAACAGGTCCGGAATTATTCAATCTTGACTACCTGAAAGAGGCTCAAAAACGTTCAGAGACGTTAGATCTCTCAGTAGAAGATGTCATGGCAACACTCAACCGCTTTTCGGCTCAAGCAATGATCAACGGCATACGTCGGCAAGCCCTTGGGCTAGCGAATTTCTCGGTATATATCAGTGGTGGTGGATTACATAATCCGTTACTTTTTGGGTACATCAAAGCAAATCTGCCGGGCATCAAGGTGGAGAGCTTCGCTACATTAGGAGTTGATCCTGATGCGAAGGAAGCGGTATTATTCGCCTTGCTAGCCAATGAGACTCTCACAGGAAACAAATCTAATGTCGAACATATAAAAGATTCCCCGGCAGTCTGTATGGGCAAAATTAGTTTACCAGAATAGACTATTCGCTGTCGATCGCTTCTTGTAAAAACTCCTTGAATAGTAGCATCTTTTTATAAGAGGCGATAATATTATCCAATGCATTTTTGTTTGACAGGTCTTTGATCGTCAAGGGTTGATCCAGAACAAAGCTTTTTAACTTGATAAAATCAATATAGGGATTATCTTCGCCATAACCTGCGGGAGCACGTTTTAACAGATCCTCCTTGAAAAGATTTATTTTTCCATCATCCAGCAATCCATTTAGCGTCATAGCCAATTGTTCGCCATTGTAGTCTATCTCTTGTCTTATAGCCTCCAGGTGCGGCTTCTCTGGCCTCCAGTAGCCACAGGCAATAAATGAATTTTCAGCACCGATATGAATATAATATTCAGGTCCACGCAATTTTCTTCCATCAACAGATATTCCGGCTCCAAACCAGGTCTTATAGGGCGTCTTGTCATTTGAAAAACGGGTATCTCTATAGATACGGAACAGACATTTATTGGCTTGTATGGAGGTATTTATTTTAGGATCAAATTCACTCAGCGCGGCTATTAAATCCGTTAGAAAACTCCGTACATCAGCCAATGCTGACTCATATTTCTCCCGGTTATCTGCAAACCATTCTCTTGTATTATTTTCCTTTAATTCGGTCAAAAAATCAAAGGTAGATTTTTGAATGTGACTCATAATTATTTTAACTGATTAAAATTAAGAATACGTAAACCATTGGTGCTGCTAATAATAAGCCGTCAAAACGGTCCAGAAAACCTCCGTGTCCTGGTAAGATACTGCCCGAATCCTTGACGTGTAAGCTCCGCTTTAACATCGATTCAACCAGATCTCCCAACGATCCAATAATACTGATGATCATGGCAACAATAATCCATTGCCACAATGGCAAACTCCCAAAATATTTTTCAAGATTTATAGCCACCACAATAGCTAAAATAAAACCTCCGAAAAATCCCTCCCACGTCTTTTTCGGAGAGATCCGCTCAAATAATTTATGTTTACCAAAGCTTCTACCCGCCAGATATGCTCCGGTATCGTTGGTCCAGAGCAATATTAAAAACCCGAGGGGAATATAATGATTATATACACCATGGATAAATCCCAGTTTCGCAAAAAGAAAGAAGGGAAATGTGACATAACAGATCCCCAAAAAAGTATAAGCAATATCATTAAAGGGAAAACTTCGCTTTTGAAAAAGTGAGATAATATAGGTCAAACTGACCAGTGGTGTAATAAGCCATAGAAATTTAGGTTGCAGCAAGTTCATAGCCACCATAGACCCTACGGCGAATCCTGTCACCGCTAAAATGATCCCCAGGGCCTTATTAGGCGCACGTTCTTCAGACGACACAATACCATAAAATTCGTACAAACACCATGCACTCAACAGTGTAAAAAAGATACTGTATAGGTATGGTCCGAATAAGGTGGATGCCACCATGACAGCTACAAAAATAGCACCGGTTATCGCTCTTGTCTTCATTTTAGTTTTCTCCCTCTACTTCTTCAATCAATCTTTCGGCAGTTTTAAACGAATTTTCACTAACATATAGTTCTATTTTTCCAAACAGATAAGAAGAATCCTGCTTATTTAATACAACAGCGGGAATACCATTCTCTTCCAGCATTTGTTTTACTATTTCAGCCTGAATAGCATTTGTATATGTTTTAATTTTCTTCCAATCGTTCTCCATGGTTTCCTTTTTGTGTTGACAGATAAAATAAGAATACAAAAATAGCAGTAAAAATGAAGCCTACAACATATATCCACCAAGATTGCACTTCAAATGCATTGATTTCAGCGTAACTTTTACCATTTCTTGTATAATAAAATGCCATGATCGTAGCACCTGCATTGTTGACAAGATGACCAAAAATAGGCAACCAAATATTTCTGCTCCATAAATAGAGATAACCAAAAAATGCGCCCAACAACATCCGTGGTATAAATCCAAAAAACTGCAGATGTATGGCACTGAAAACAATAGCGACAATCCAAATAACAACGTGGGGGTTGGAAATCCATCTTCCGACAATATTTTGAAGTACACCTCGAAATAATAGTTCTTCACCTACAGCTGGTATCAATGCCAGAACCATCAAGTTAAATAGGAATCCGATAAAACTTGTTTCTACGATAATCCCCTCAATCAGATCTCCTGATTCTCGCTCACTACGTTCCATCCAAACCTGCACGGATCTCATATTATCAGGCAACTGTAACGACTCGTTCCAATGCCCTATTAAGCTCATCAATGGCATAAAAGCAAGCATTGCGAAAAAGATATATGCAAACTGCTTTGCCCGTGGCGCATATTCCTGTTTAAAATAATTGATTCCATATCCCTCTCGGGTATTCATCAGATAGGCCGGTACAACAAAGGATCCCAAGCTACTCAACAGCAGTAGAAAACGCATTTCATTCGCTGATCCTTGCATTAGGGTAGCCATTGAAAATGCCTGTCCTGTAAATTTGTAGTAGAAAAAGAGAATAAGGATACCGATGACCTGTGAGAGGAAGGTAAATCCGATGACCAACAGGACCAAACGCAATAACGATTGAAAAGGGGAAGTAGTTTGCTCGGGGTACATAAATTTAAAATATGCTTTAAAGATAACAATAAAAGCATGTTACTTTATAAAATCACTACATTTCAATAACCTTTACCTCATTAAAATAGCGGAAAAAGACCATTTAGTAAAAGCCTATCCCAGATGATTTAAAATAATTATCAAAGCAAGATAACGAGCTCTACAAATGCAAAAAGGGCTTTGGAAGTTATTTCCAAAGCCCTTTTTTATAGTTATTCCTTTATTAGTTAACCCGTATTGGATCTGCAGGTTTTTGTAGATTTTTGTATGGATAGGTTTTCATTTCTTCCAATAAAATCTTCACCGTTCTTTCCAGTTGTGGATCACGTCCTTCCAACAAATCTTTTGGTAATTGCTCAACAAAGATATCCGGAGCAACGCCTTCATTTTCAATAATCCAGTTGCCTTTCAGGTCATATACACCAAAGTTTGGTGAGGTAATACGTCCACCATCCAACAACGGAGGATATCCACTGATACCGACCAAAATTCCCATTGTTGTACGACCAACCAGTTTACCTAGGCCTTTGAAACGGAACATATACGGCATCATATCACCTCCAGAACCGGCATTTTCATTTATGATCATCGCCTTCGGTCCATAAATACCATTACCTGGAGTCGTAAATCCCTTGCCATCACGAATACCCCAGCCGGATATTAATTCACGGGATAGTAAGTCAATGACATAATCGGCTACCCAACCTCCACCATTGTTTCTTTCGTCCATCAGAAGAGCCTTTTTATCCATCTGGGAGAAATAATAACGATTGAAGTAGGTATACCCCTCAGGGCCTGTATTTGGCATATATACGTAAGCGATTTGTCCATTGCTTAACTGATCTACTTTCTTACGGTTGCGCTCCACCCACTCCATGCTACGCAAGCTCATTTCGTCTGCAAAAGAAATCGGTTTTACAATGACTTCCCGAGCACCAACTAGCGATGGCTTAGAATTAATTTTTAACGCGACCTGTTTGTCTATGGTATTATCAAATAGACTATAGATATCCTTATCTTCTGTTAATTCAACACCATTTACAGCGACAATGTAATCGCCTTCTTTGATATTCAATCCCGGTTCTGCCAACGGTGCCTTAAAAGAAGGATTCCATTCTAAACGTGTAAATAACTTAGCTATCTGGTAATATCCATTTTTGATCGTATAGTCAGCCCCTAATACACCTACTGACACAGATGGGGTAGAAGGTTGATCACCCGGATAAATATAATTGTGTCCAACAACCATTTCGCCCATCATTTCGTTCAATAAATAACCCAAATCAGAACGATGGTTAACAAAGGGGAGAAACTTCTCATATTTGGTTTTCATGGCTTTCCAATCCGCACCGTGCATATTCTCTACATAGAAATAGTCTTTCTGCATTGCCCAAACTTCATTAAAGACTTGTTTCCATTCTGCAACAGGATCTACCAATTGTTGGATACCATCCAATTTTATTGCACCTGCGGTCGGAGACGCAACTTTCTGTCCGGCCGTCACAATATTATAACCATTCCCTGTCTGATATAGCATTTTCTTACCATCGGCGCTGATCACAAAACTACGGGCATTCTCGACCAATGTCTTATTTTCCAGATCTTTAAAATCGTAGGCCCCGATTGTACCTCCGCGCTGATACGTCAACTGATTTGGGACTAAACCATTCAGATTCCAATAGGTACCAACTGGCAACGGTAAAGCAACAATGCGGTTTTCGATACGGTCAAAATCGACCTGAATGGATTTTTCTTCAGGTTTATTAGCCGGAGCTTCTTCCTTTTTATCCTTTTTCGGTGCTTTTTTATCGTTTTCTTTTACGCGAGCTGGTTTGTTGTCCTCTTTTTCAGCTGGTTTGTCCGCTTTATCTTCACGAATCTGCTCTTCATCACTTTCGTTCTTAAAGAACGATGGGGTTTTACTTGATAAAATAAAGGCATATACAGCATAATCAACATTACGTTGTGTAGCCGACATGTGTAGACCAGAATTGGTCAACCCTGTATTGGTACTTGCCGTAAAGAAAAGATATTTACCATCCTGTGAAAAGGCAGTACTACGAACAGAACTCATACCGTCTGTAATCTGCTGCGTTTTCTTTGTATCCAGATTGTACATAAATACAGCCGGTACGCCGTTTTCCAAAGTACGTGTAAACGAAATCCATTTTGAATCCGGAGACCAGCTTGGTTGAAAATGGTTGGATACTCTACCGGTTTGTCCACTCAGCTTATCGTCTGCGACCTTTACGATAGCCTTAGATGCGATATCAATATAGTACAGATTGAGGTGAGCGTCGTTATAGAATAATTTCTTCGAATCTGGAGACCAAGTCGGCTCAAAATAAAAATTGGTTTCGCCCAGATTGAAATATAAAGGCTGATCCTTTCCAAACTGGTCTACTAAAACCAACTGATAGGAGCCTTTCTTATCTGAGATATAAGAAACCCATTTTCCGTTGGGAGACCAATCTGGAAAACGTTCATGAGAACCTGGTGAATTCGATAAATTACGTGCCTCACCTTTTTCTTTTGGCACGGTAAAGATCTCCCCCCGTGATTCGAATAGCGCACGTTGGCCTGTAGGAGAAAGGGCCGCGTAACGAATGTCCTCTTTAATATTTTTGTAGAAAGGACGCTTAAACATGGCGTCTGTATTTACATTAATATGTAGGGCGGTTACCTTATTATTGTTTAAGCTTAATGTATTTAATACGCCTGCATACTCAAAAATAAGTTCATTGCCATTTCCATTGAGCGATCGCACATCGTAGTCTTTGAAATCCGTTAGCTTCTCAACTTTCTTTGATTTGGTATCGTAACTGAAGATGTTTACTATTTTATCGCGATCCGATAGAAAATAGACCTTACTACCTAACCAAAGGGGTTTAACATCGTTGCTTTTTACCTGTGGAATTGCCTCAATTTCCTTGGTTTTTGTATCAAAAATCCAAATAGTAGGTGTACCACCACCTCGGTAACGCTTGAAAGCTACACGATCGCGCTCCGTAGGATCAGTATTTTTGATATAAGCCCAATAACGTCCATCTGCAGAGGGGCTGCCTTGGTTAGCTTCTGGCATCAATAAAGCTTTGTCCATACCTAATCTTTGGATATTAGAACTATATAATCGTGGACTCAGCGCATAGGTAAAATCACGAGATGTGGTATAAAATACCTCATCATTATTCAACCAGCCACGTAATACATCTGAAGATGGATGATATGTAATACGCTTGGGTTCACCTCCTTCAATAGGAAGAACATACACATCTGTATTACCATCGTAATTGCCTGTAAATGCTACTTTTTTTCCATCAGGAGAGAACATTGGGTTTTGTTCGACACCAGGATTTGTCGTTAGACGTTTTGGATTTGCGCCATTCTTGTCTGCTATCCAAATATCTCCTCCGTACACAAAAGCAATATTATTGGCACTAATACTTGGATTTCGGAGCAATAAAGTTTCCTGTGCTTTGGACTGTAGAAAAGATGTTCCTACTAAAAATGCAGCAATAAACTTAAAATGAGTTTTATTCATAAATGTTTAGTGGTTAAAATTTAGGTACTTAGCTACAATCCGTACCTATTTATATTTAATTTTGCATTCTGTTATTTTAATCCATACTTTTGTAATATTAAAGAAATTTGTACCTGTAATATCTGATTGCTACTCGAATTACGACCTCTAGAAGCATATAACACACAGATCAAGATTACAAGTGCGCCGTTATGGCGTAGCTGTGTCTTTACGTGTGTAGGGCGTCGTAACCCTGAGTAACTAGAGATTTTTCGGCTACGCTATTTTTAACTCTAATTACGACAAAGTATGAAATCCTTACCTAATTTTGTAAGATGGCCTATTACCATCATTTTGACTTTTATAGTTCAACTACTGTTTAGACTTGCCATTTTTTATCCTTTTAATTCGTTTATAAATACTCTTTTAGGTGCGAAATCTTTATGGGAATTAGCTGGAATGTTCTCCTTACTTGGAGGGTTCTTTTCAATAACTCTTGTAGTTATAGTTGTTTACCTCCTAGGTGTAGGGTTTTATGGATTGGTCAGACTCTCTCCAAATCCTATATTACTTTCTAAAATAAACATTGCTATTTCCTTTTTACCTTTTGTGTTTAAATTACTTGCAGTTATGATATACGGAGACAAACTGTTCAGTCCTTATGCTGTGGCTACCATATGGATTCCCACTATCATGATTGTAATCTCCTCCTTTATTGCTAAAAATCTAGTTGTTCGCAGTATTGATTAATTTACTATATTTGAAATAGGTTGGTAGCCCTCAATTGAACTAAGGCCATGGAAACTTAGTCAAGAGAAGGCTGAGTGTTATTTATTCACACTTTAATTTATAACTATGGTTAAAATAAAACCAACTAAATTTGTAAGAGTATATCGTTCCAATCTCAAGAACGGATCTGATTACTACTTACGTTCAAAACCAAAGTCACATAAGTGTTCTTAGTTTGAGTGGGGATCAACAGTCCCCACTTTTTACACAACCAACCTATTTATGTTTTTGATGAATATTCAACAGCTTTTTAATAGTCTCATCAAGATCTTTATCCCCACTTGTAACCACTGTCTTTTTCTCACCATCATTTTTTAATTCTTCATTTGAAGATGTATTCTCTTTGGGTTTATATGTAGCTCCCATATTACCTTTTTTATTTCTATTAATCTTAGACATAAGTTACGCAGTTAAATCTTTGTATTTTAATCTACCTTCTAAACACTTGTATACAAATATACTTATTTGAGAATTTATAGGTAAATTTCTAAGGTTATACCTAAAAGAAAACTCATCAAAATACCGTTGCATATGCTTTCTAGATAGCTTGATATAAGTTCCATGTACAGAACGTTTTGAGATAGCCCAAAAACCCTCTAGTGCATTTGTACTATAACCGTGATTGCCTAAATACTCTTTCCTAGAATGATCTACTATGTAGTGCTCATAAATACTGTCAAGACCTTTATATCCATGCCACTCATCCGAAACAAATATAGACCCTGTACAAACGTTATCCTTCACTATAGGTTGTATACTGTATGTTGATGTATCCTTTACAACAAAACATTTTACCTGTCTATCATTAGCTTCCATCAAACCAAGAACTGGAGTTTTGTCTTTAAAAGACCGACCTTGAGATTGTTTTACTTTCTTATTAAAATGTCTGTTCTTATTCTTACCTCCAACAAATGTCTCATCAGCCATAACTACTCCTGTCAACTCACTATCATTCTTTAAATTACCAAAAGCTGTTCTAATCCTTTGTAATAGAAACCAAGATGTCTTTTGAGTAACACCTATATCTTTACTTAGTTGTACTGAACTTATACCATTCTTATGCATTATAAGATATATAGCTAAAATCCATTTAATTGTAGGTAATTTACTACCTTCCATAAATGTTCTAGTTTTTGCTGTGTATATCTTTTTACAACAGGTGCATTTATATCGAATACCATCTTTAAAAACATAGGCTCCTTGTCCGTTGCAATTTTCGTAAGGACACTTTATTTCACCCTCCCATCTCTGTTGAGCTAGGTATTGGTGACAAGTCTTTTCATCTTTAAAAACTTTCACCAAATCTAGAATCGAATTAAAAATTGTTGTTTCCATAATGATTAAGATTTAAACCACACCCCTTGGATTTTACAAAGGATGTGGCTATCTTAGTACTGACCCCAACGTCCAAACTTGGGGCAGGCACTGTCTCTGTCCAAAAGAGAAGGTGTAACAGGGGCAAGTAGTAAGGTAACGAAAGCCCCTATTTTTCCTAATGTGCTAACTCCAATAGTCAGTCCTAAAATTGTTGTTTCCATTTTATTTAATGTTTGTTTATATTAGCAATTCGGGGAGTCAGTAACAACACTCACAAAAGAGAAGGCGATGTTGCCTGACTAAATTCTTTATAAGAATGGATAAACAATTACCCCGAAAGACTAGAAAAATTAAATCAATCTTTATTAAAATATTTAGTGTATTTGAATTTAGAATTGTATTTTGCTCTAGTTAACCTATTGGGAGGAACTTACGATTCCTCCCTCTTTATTTTATCTCACTATTTTTCTATATTAGTAATGTGTAAGGCGGTTAGAGTACATTGTAAAAATGAAGAAGGCAATAGTGCCCTAACCTTAATTTTATCAGAATATGAAAAAAATTTACCCTTACAAAAGGCGTATAAAAATCCTCTATTTTAAAGTACTAAGTGTATTTGAATTTAGAGTTGAATTTGAAAACGCTTAACCTGAATGGGAGTGAGACTTTAGTTTCCTCCCTGTTTTAACTTACTTTCATGAACAAATTTACCTAAACTTACTCAGCTTATTTTAATAGGGTTGTCTTTGTATATAAGTACCAAAATTTATTACGCAAAGCTACTATTTTGTCTAGTACCTTACCTCGTATATCAACAAAGTTGCATAAAAATGTCATAA
>NZ_JBWKUH010000026.1:0-73679 GCF_059420745.1 Sphingobacterium sp. GW821-FHT03E03 | reverse complement strand
AAATATACTCCATCGCTAGTATTGTGATAATTTCTAAAACTTTTCACGCTGCTGCTTGTTGTATTATTTGGAGATAAATCATAGAATTATGGCTAGCACAGAACACAAAAAGACGAAGGGAAAAGTCGAAGCTGACTACCCTGATTCGGAGCAAAATCTAGCTTACAACAAGGATATGGACAGTTATGAGATGGATGTGGACGATAATGATCCAGATTACGATCATCCGGCAAATTATGACACACTATCCGAAGGTGCAATAGATGATGACTCTACTTATGATAATTCAAATCCTTTTGTCGGTGATGAATACGCTGATCGCGAAGATTTAGAGGAAGATGCGCTAGAGGATGCACATATGCGAATCGAAAGTTTCAAGCACAATAGGCTATCTCCTTTAGATAAAAAGCTGGGCCAAAATGAAGAGGATCTCAGAGATGATCTTGATGAAGAAGGATATCCAAAAAATGATAGTTAGTTTTCCAATTATAAAGTAGTTTTGAAAGGAGTCTTAGGACTCCTTTTTTCTGAATAAATAAAGCCCGCAACTCTATATTTTTATGTAAGTTTACCTTAGAAGATTTAAATATATGGAAGGTATGTTGCCGCTCATTCGTATTGTTGACCTAAAAAAATCATACGGAACAAAAGAAATTTTAAAAGGGATCAATCTGGATATATTTCCAGGTCAGGTCATTGGCTATATAGGTCCCAATGGCGCAGGAAAGTCTACTACAGTCAAAATATTGACGGGATTGATTGAAGATTTCACTGGTAAAGTTGAGATCAATGGCATCGATATTCAAAAGGATCCGCTTTCCATAAAATCTCAACTCGGGTATGTTCCTGAAAATGCGGAGCTTTACGAAGTATTGACCCCAATGGAATATCTCGATTTTGTCGGAAAATTATACGGTATGGAGGATCATACTATCCAGGAACGTTCCCTCAAATTATTAAGCGCATTCGGTCTAGCCGTAAATGCTAATAATAGAATGGACACCTTTTCCAAAGGTATGCGTCAGAAGGTGCTCCTTATATCCGGTATTATCCATAATCCGCAGATCATCATCCTAGATGAGCCCCTGTCTGGGCTAGATGCCAATGCGGTAATCTTCGTAAAGGAACTCATATCGTTACTCGCCAAAGAAGGTAAGACTATTTTTTACTGCTCACACATGATGGATGTCGTTGAAAAAGTATCCGATCGAATCCTACTGATCAGTCAGGGGAGTATTATTGCAGATGGAACAATTGACGAATTGAAGTCAAATCCCAACGAATCACTTGAGCACATATTTGCAAAATTAACCAATACCGACAACGATGCACTGGATGCATCTGACATCATCACCGCTATTCAATAATATGGAAAGATATATCTTACGATTTATTCTTCTATTTAGGGGTGTCTGGGAAAATTTGGGGGTAAACTTTGCACAGTTTAAAATTATTCTAGAGACTAAAGTTACCCTAGATAACAGAAAGCCAATCACATTCAAGAAACGGAATACAGGAAAGTCTTCATCTTCGTCCTCTATTATACAGTTTATTATGTATATGGTCATTGGCTTGATGTTCATGGTTATTCTAATTCTAATTCCGGATCGCTACTTAGCTCTTGCAATTATGCTGCTTTGTTTTATCAGCATGCTGAGCATTACATTAGTGTCGGACTTTTCACCCATACTTTTGGATACCAGAGATCAATATATCATTATGCCCAAGCCGGTCAACGATCGAACGATAGCATTATCGCGAATAACATTTATTGCCATTAAACTTTTCAATCAGGTCATTGCATTATGCTTGCCACTTTTGATCTATGTCCTCTTCAACTGGGATATTATCGCTATTTTTCTACTGGTTGTACAACTGCTATTAAGCACACTTGTTGCATTGGTATTCGTCAATGGCTTCTATCTAATAAGCATCAAATATCTACCCATCCAAAAATTTAAAGATATTATTACCTATCTACAAATTGGGCTTTCAATGATCATTTTTTTAGCCTATTACCTTGGCCCCAATCTGATTCAAACGATCGTCGAGTCTCAATTGACCATTGAACAGCTCAAATTCCTTTGGTTATTTCCCAGTACCTGGATTGCTTCTTTTCAATCTCTGCTTTTGGGTGACCATAGTCTACAGATCATCCTATTTTCTGTTTTGGGTATAGCTGTTCCATTCTTTGGAATCTACGCTTGTACACAGTTATTTTCTAGGGGTTTTAACGCAAAAATAGCCGCTCTAGCCAGTGCAGATGCACCTTTACCTGAATCAACAAAGGTGATTTCGCAAAACTTCACAAAACGTCCGTTATATAAAAAATTAGGAACAAAGCTGTGCTCATCTCCACTTGAAGAGGCGGGGTTTAGTATCGTATGGCTTATAAGTTCAAAAACAAGGGAATTTAAGCAGCAGCTTTACCCCTCTTTGGCCTATTTACCCATCTATTTTATATTTCTATTTTTACGGACTGGTGAAGGCTTGCCGATAAGAGAAAAACTGGTTAAGTTAGGGCAATCTGGCTTATATATCGTTATGTTTTACCTCTCACTACTAACCATATTAACTGTATTTCAACTGATCACACAGAGCAATAAGTATAAGGCCGCTTGGATCTATTATGTCACTCCAATAGATCGTCCGGGACAATTTATGACCGGTGTACTTAAAGCATGTCTTATTAAATACGTACTACCATTTTATGTTCTATTTCTTTGCATTTGTGTTCCTTTATTCGGTATCAGCTCCATAAATGACTTATTGCTTTCCTCAGCTGTTGGTGGAATCGAAAGTATCCTCATCATGCTCTTCCTTGTAAAAAACTACCCTTTTTCCAAAGCGAGCCAATCCAGTTCAAAAGCGCTGGTCAATTTATTGATCTTAGGTCTGCTCGGACTTTTGGGTTATTTTCATAAAGTTATCTTTCAGTATGAACTATTGATTTGGGTGCTGGCGACACTCGGTTGGATATTATTTTTTATCATGCTCAAATATTTACAAAAAGAGGATTGGAAAAGTCTGGCCTTTGATGATAATTAAAAAATTGCTATGAATACACAGGCTCCAGAAATGGGACCTGTGTATTTCACGACTACTTTTTATTGATCCGTCCTTTAAATCGACTGATACCATCCATAAAAGCTTCAACAATTATCCTTCCTTTAGGAAGATGATTAAGATCATAGTTGAATATCGCATTTTTAACAGCTTTATATTCATGCTTTTGCCATAGCACACCATCAACCGTTATCCGCACGGTCATATCGCTCTGCTTATTGGATACCACATTTAACTGCGTTTGGTCAACCACCGATCTTGGATACAGGGAGAATGCATATTGAGCCTTTGTTGTATCCATTTCAAAACCCGAAACAGCCTTAAAACTAAACATTTCACCCACTCCACAATCACTTTCAAATGCATGAATAAGATTTCCTTTCAGGTCGAAGATACGAAGATAACCATCTCCGTTTTCGGGTTGTGCCCAAAACTGTAGTCCATTTCCAGCGGTATCTATTAGGTGAAAGGAGTAATTACCTGCAGCAAGGCGTATCGTATCAGTATAAAGTGTGAGTGCAGTCAACTGTGCTGCCTTCTTTTGAAAAACGGTATCCTGCTGAGCATTTATTAAAGAAATACTATTGTCTTGAGGTGCTTTATTTGTAAGAAATTTCACAACAAATTCATTCGGAAATTTCTCTGATGCTGTAAAAGCAACTTCCATTTCATTGTCTTCTGACCAAGCATCTTTCTTACCATTCGGTTTGATAAGCGCTACATGAAAGGCATTTTCACCGTCTTTTTCCTGAATTTCCCCTGGTAGCAATACATCTGCCACTTGATTAAAAGGGAGATTTCCCATCCAATGAAATGTTTTGGAAGGAAAACCCTTAGTTCCATACACAATTGTAAGCGAATGCAACGGATCTGCCCCAAGGTTTCTAAAAGCTATCCGTGGGCCAGAACTGGCTGGGTTTAATCTCGAAAAACGTTGCTCGTCGTTTGGTACCATAATAGATTCAACGGCCGCATCTATTTTTTGCTTGGGTTTCGAATAATGAAACAAGTAAGCTGAGATATTTTCAACAGCTTGTATATTGCTTGAAGCCGTATAGGGTTCCATTCGCAATGCTGCAGTATGGCGGCCCGGCTTTGTGAATACATCGATTACATCAGGTTGCTGCAGATCACCGGGACACCAATACGCCCGGTCAAAGATCCATGTCCCGCCTTGTGGGTATAAAGGGTTATCGCCACACTTTTTCCACATATCCCGCAAGTCAACGACCTTTCCGTCGAGCATGAGCTCACGCCATCGTGTACAAAACTCGCTGCAACCACGAGGCTTGTCCATACCATGTCCCGTATGTTGAATACGTATACGGCTTAAGTCCGCTTGCTCCAGCGATTCGTATGTTACAGGCAATAAATTCTCTTCTATCTTCTCATTGGGATCGCCGTATTTATAGCCCCTATTCCACAAAGGTGTTATACCCAGAGGTGTAACAACTGGAGTTCCCGATAGAATTTCGAAATCTATGCTAAGTGCCCAACCTACTGTTTTATCCTCAAAACCCGAATGTACATATACAATCTCGACACTATCCCGCAAAAAAGGAGCAAAGTCAGTCACATCTACCTGCCACTTCCAGTTCCACCCTTTGTTGTAAATGCTCCCATAAGGGGTAAGCATCCGGCCCAATTCATAGTTAAGCGCCTCTCCCTTCGCTCCTCCTTTACGTCTCAACACGATATGATCCAGATAATCCCAATGTGCAGTGTTCAAGCTATCAGGACTTCCCAAAGTAACATGCATGGTTATTTTTCTTACAGGGTATTCGGCCTTGGGAAATATCCCCCATGCTGGATAAGGGTTTTCACCTTTAGCAGCATCACAAATAATAGTAGTACGGTTGTGCGTGACAACATGGCTTACTGCTTTCTTTTGCGCAATAGCATGATAACCGATGATAAGCCACACTAGAATAAGAATAGGTCTGAAGTTCATTATAGTAAAAAATAATAGGTAAGAAACCGCATAAATATACATGAATTTAACGTCACAACCTATCATCAGGGGCCATCAGGCATAACATACACGGAAATTGTGCTTCAAAAAAAAGCTTGATCGCTAACACATGAATATTGTTAGGCCTTTAGGACCGAGTCATTAGCATATACATAGGATCGATAGCACAAAAGCCTTAAAGGATATCAGACAGTGGATCTTTTAGCGTCTAAGTTGTTGGAGCCTAAACAAGAAACACTCTTAAAGACAGTTTCCAAAAACTGATCCCAAAAAAATAGCTTGTTAATCAAGAGTGGTTAAAAAAAAAGGAAAATCTGTAATTAGACTTTCCTTTTTAAAAGTAGCGGGGAGCAGGATCGAACTGCCGACCTCAGGGTTATGAATCCTGCGCTCTAACCATCTGAGCTACCCCGCCGTTTCGGTATGCAAATATACCACTTCGCCTGTCAATTCAAAAGATTTTTTTATTTTTTTTAGCGATTTATCCTATTCAAAAATCATTATACCACACAACAAACTCATTCTTAACGAAGTAAAATTACGTTTCAATCATGAAAAAAGTCGGGACAATATTTGGGCGATTTTAAATTCAAATATTTGCGAAAAAGCTTTCAACTTTTCACAAAAAAACTTGCAATAACAAAATAAATATGTATTATTACAAATAATAAGTTTATGCAATAAAAAGCAAAATGGGAAGAGATTTGTAGCGGGGAGCAGAATCGAACTGCCGACCTTTGGGTTATGAATCCAACGCTCTAACCATCTGAGCTACCCCGCCATTTTGGGAATGCAAATATAGCTTATTTTTGATTTAAACAAACTAAAATTTAAAAAAACATTTTTATGGCAGATAAAATAAAATTCCAACTAGAATATATCATCAACTCTTCACCTAGAATTTTATTTCCGTATTTGCAAGAACCAAACGAACTGGCACAATGGTTTGCAGACGATGTAAACTACAAAGACACTGTTTATACCTTCATTTGGGACGATGAACCGCATCGCGCAAAAATCGTAGCATCAAAAGAAAACAAATCAGTGCGTTTTAAGTGGCTCGATGATGATCCTTATTACTTCGATCTAGAGATCGATCAAGATGAGCTGACAAACGATGTCGCACTTAAAATAATAGATTTTGCTAAAGAAGAGGACTTGGAAAATAGAAAATTAATCTGGAAAAATTCAATCGTCTATCTTCAAAGTGTTATAGGTGCATAAAAAAACCTATCTTTGCAATATATTTTCACCAAGGGCTCTAAAAGAGCTCCTTGGCTGGAAGATGCTTTAATGTAAAGGCATCAATTTGCTTAGCGTCACGGATGAAAAAGGTTCATTTACTTATTCTTCAAGCTTTCATTAAACCATTCATTGTCACATTTTTTATTGTGATGTTTGTGTTATTGATGCTTTTCCTATTTAAATACATCGATGATTTGATTGGAAAAGGATTTGAATGGTACACCATTATGGAGCTTATTGGGTATCAATGTATTGTTCAAATTCAAATGGCAATGCCCCTATCCATGTTGTTGTCTTCCATTATGACCTTTGGAAACCTGGGGGAAAGCTATGAGCTTGTGGCCATTAAAGCAGCCGGCGTATCTTTACGTAAAGCCATGACTCCCCTATTTATACTTGTGGCGATTTTTGCTACGAGTTCCTTTCTATTTTCCGATTACATTTTACCTGTGGTCAACCTAAAAATGGGAACCTTGCTGACAGACGTACGGAATAAAAAGGCTGACTTTCTGATCAAACCCGGTATTTTCAACAATACAATTCCAGGATACTCCATTCGTGCAAGAGGCAAAAATAGGGAAGGAACGATTCTCTATGACTTAATGATCTATGATCATCGAGGGGGCAATACAGCCAACAATGTACTAATGGCAAAAGAAGGATACATTTATAATTCACCGGACAATAGTTATATGATCCTCAAATTGAAGGACGGTATACGCTATGAAGAGTCGCGCACAAAGAACTCAAAAACATACGATCCACGCCAGCAATTCACACGCTTTAAATTTAAGGAAACGGAGCAGAAGTTCGACATGGGTAGCTTTCAACAAGGTAAAACAGATGAAAGTCTTTTCAAAAGCCACCATGCGATGTTAAATCTTAGGCAACTGGATATGTACATTGACTCCAACCATGTTAAAATAGACAGTATGGGTAAAGCAATTACAAGAACTCTTGATACGCGGTATAATATCTATTCGAAGTATTTCAGTGCAAATCAACCTGGCCTGCCAAAGGTTAAAGAAGCCAAGATCAAACCTTATAAAGATTTAGTAGCCGATCTTGTACCTCCGGAGCAACGGACACAGATCACCATGAACGCATTGAGCCAACTAAATTATTTAAAAGAGGATCTCAACAGTCGCACCCTTGAATTTAAGGATTACAAAACAAAAGATATCCGTTATCGCATCGAATGGCATAGAAAGTTTACTTTGGCCGTATCTTGTCTACTTTTATTTGCTATCGGAGCACCTCTAGGTGCCATCATTAGAAAAGGAGGTCTCGGACTTCCGGTCGTTATGGCTATTATTTTCTTCTTAATCTATCATATCATCTCCACAGTGTCGGAAAAAACGGCTAAAGATGGTGCTATATCTTCGGCTGTAGGTATGTGGATGGCTATTATCATATTAACTCCCCTCGCTGCATTTTTAACGTATAAATCGACTACAGATTCGGCTTTATTTGATATCGATCAGTACAAATTAAAAGCGGAAGCTGCCTGGAAATGGATCAAAGAGAAATTTGGTAAAAAGAATAAATTAAAAGAGTCACATTAGATTTGTGACAGCGCTATTATAAATAAAATTAGATTCTACACTAACTTTGTATCAATACAATATAACAATTAAATGGAATTCAAATTAAACACGATCGAAGAAGCGATCGCTGATATACAAGCAGGAAAAGTAGTTATCGTCGTAGATGACGAAGATCGTGAAAATGAAGGTGATTTTATCACCGCAGCTCGCAACGCAACTCCCGAAATTATCAACTTTATGGCGACCCATGGTCGGGGTTTAGTATGTGCTCCTATCACCAAAGAGAGAGCAGATGCTTTGCATCTTGACCTGATGGTGGGACAAAATACAGCTGTTTATGAGACTAATTTCACCGTTTCTATTGACTTACAAGGATACGGTTGTACAACAGGGATCTCTGCATCTGATCGTTCAAAGACGATCAAAGCGATGATAGACCCAAATATTCACTACGAAGAGTTGGGTAGACCTGGTCATATCTTTCCATTGATAGCTAAAGATGGCGGTGTACTACGTCGTACAGGACATACCGAAGCAACTGTTGACCTTGCTCGTTTGGCAGGTTTTGAACCTGCAGGTGTATTGGTCGAGATCTTAAAAGAAGATGGTGAAATGGCTAGACTACCGGAATTAATGGAAGTAGCCAAAAAATTTGATTTAAAAATCATCAGTATTGAGGACCTTATTGAATACCGCTTAAAACACGATTCATTGATTACTGAAGAGGTGACTGTCAATATGCCTACACAATATGGTGATTTTCAAATGAAAGCCTTTACACAAAAAGATACGGGTGAACAACATCTTGCCCTTTATAAAGGTGAATGGAACGAAGATGAACCTATTCTTGTTCGTGTACATAGTTCCTGTGTGACCGGTGATATTTTCGGATCTTGCCGTTGTGATTGTGGACCTCAGCTTCACAAAGCGATGGAGATGATCCAAAACGAAGGAAAAGGTGTGATTGTCTATATGAATCAGGAAGGCCGTGGTATTGGACTGATTAATAAATTGCATGCCTACAAATTACAAGAGAATGGATTGGATACCGTTGATGCCAATGCTCAACTTGGATTTAAAGCTGATTTGAGAGATTATGGTGTTGGTGCACAAATCCTTAGAAATCTAGGGGTAACAAAAATGCGCTTGATGTCCAATAACCCAACAAAACGTGCAGGATTGGTCGGCTATGGACTGGAAATCGTAGAAAACGTTCCTATTGAGATCACCGCGAATCCTTACAACGAAGAGTATCTGCGAACAAAAAGGGATCGTATGGGACATACCATTATGAAGAACTTGTAATAAAGATCAAAAAAAATATTTCAGAAGCGGTGTTTTTCATAGAAACACCGCTTTTTTTATGAAAGTGTTTTTTATTGATTTGCATTTTTTTCATCCGTATAAGTTTGTTTATTCATTATTCAATTTTCCCTTTAAGCATTCATACTGCCTTCGGCGGTTTCAATTGTGATGAAGCTATCAGATTTATTCATCGAGTGTATGTTTTAAGCGGCATTCATGAGCTCGCTTTGCCTGGTTATTCATTCCCCTATGTGATTGAATAAATCATGATGGTTTCATTAGGGCATCAATGAGCTTGCTACGCTCGGCTTATTGGCCAGAAAAAACCTTCAATAGATTTTCATTGTTGTTGATTCTTGTTAAAGCATGAAGGTTTTGTGAAAGATGTGATGTTATCATGGCAGTTCTTTCAGTAAATAGAAGTAACTTTATATTAATGAATACGCAAGGAAAACATATCATCTTTTTTGACGGTGATTGCTTAGTTTGTAATCGTTTTGTCCAAATCCTATTGAAACTAGACTCCAATAATAGGCTTCTTTTTAGTTCCTTACAATCTGACTTCGCTAAAAATAATTTACACACTATTCCAAAAAATATAGATACTATTGTTTATATGTCTCCTAGCGGTACTTATATAAAAAGCGAAGCCATATTGAACATCTGCAAAACATTGGGTCTTCCCTATTCAATCGTCTATTTCCTCAAAATACTACCGAAAAAGTGGCGAGACGCGTGCTATGACTATTTTGCAAAAAATCGCTACAAATGGTTTGGAACAAATAAGTATTGCGCGGTTCCCAACGCACAGCAACGGAGAAAATTCGTCTAAGCAAAGCTTCCCATAAAATTGCCTGTTTGCGAAACAATAGGCAGACGAATATTGTTCCAAAAACAGCTGATATACCAAACAGCCAAGGTAATACATCAGCAAGAATAAATAAGTACAGGTCACAAATAACAGCAATGGCTTGTAAAAACAAAAATAATGACTCCAATGAAAAATCCACTTTTAATTAACAGAGCTTATATAAACGGAAAATTTATCACATCAAAAAATACGTTTGATGTTGTCAACCCCGCCACTGGAAAGACAATTGCAGCATTACCGGATCTTAAGGTAGCAGATTGCACAAAAGCGATACAAGCTGCTGATCAGGCATGGAAAAGCTGGAAAAACACGACAATTTCGGAACGATGTACTATTGTTCGCAATTGGTATAATCTTATTCAACAAAATAAAGACCTGCTTGCTGAAATTATGACACTAGAGAGTGGAAAACCGCTCAATGAATCAAAAGTAGAAGTAGATTATGGGAATTCATTTGTTGAATGGTTTGCTGAAGAGGGTAAGAGGGCTTATGGGGAAACGATCCCCACTCAGAAAAAAGGCACACGAATGATGACCATCCGACAAGGTGTCGGGGTCGTTGCGGCAATTACGCCTTGGAATTTCCCTTTGGCCATGATCACCCGAAAAGTCGCTCCAGCACTTGTTGCAGGTTGTACAGTTGTACTCAAACCCGCATCCCAAACACCTTTATCCGCGATCGCATTGGTCAAACTAGCCGAAGAGGCAGGTCTGCCAAAAGGTGTCTTTAATGTCATTACCGGAAAGGACAGTGTTGGTATAGGAAAGGAACTGGCGACAAATGATCTTGTACGTAAACTTTCTTTTACAGGCTCTACTGAGGTAGGTAGGATATTGATCGAACAATCAGCCTCAAACATTAAGAAAGTCTCCATGGAACTCGGCGGAAATGCTCCTTTCCTTGTATTTAATGACGCAGATATCAACGCCGCAGTGGAAGGTGCTATCGCTGGTAAGTTCCGAAACGCTGGGCAAACTTGCGTCTCAATCAACCGCTTCCTAGTCCAGGAAGACGTCTACGACGAATTCGCTACAAAACTAGCCCATGCTGTGGGTCAATTAAAGGTGGGCAATGGGCTGGACAAAGGTATTCAGGTAGGGCCATTGATCAATGCCAAAGGTTTAGAAAAAGTGCAACATCATGTTCAAGATGCTTTGAATCATGGAGCAGAATTGGCAGCTGGTGGACATGTGATCAAAGGTCTGTTTTTCCAACCTACAGTTCTTACCAATATCCCTAAAGAAGCACTGATATTTCACGAAGAAACTTTTGGTCCAGTTTGCGCATTGTTTAGTTTCAAAACAGAAGAAGATGGTATAGCCTTAGCCAATCACACCGAATTTGGCCTTGCCTCTTATTTCTACAGTACCAATATCAATCGCTGCTTTCGTGTGGCGGAACAGCTTGAGGCGGGTATGGTAGGCGTTAACACAGGATTAATATCGAATGCTGCAGCTCCATTTGGTGGGGTAAAACAATCTGGCGTTGGTCGTGAGGGATCAAAACATGGCCTCGATGAATACATGGAATGGAAGTACATCTGTTTCGCCGAATAAATACGATCTAGCTTAACTTAAAGGGGCTACTCATGCCACAAAATCCATTGTTTCGTGGAAATTTGGCGCAAATAGCCCCTTTGTTCATACAGCCACATTTAATTTCATTCATAGGCAATTGCAGTTAAAAAGGCTAGTTTCAATCCAAACCTACAGGCAGCTAACGCTGCGTTTTAATAAATGCTGTCAATTTTTCCCTAGTAGAACTAAAGGACAGCGCATCGCCTACCTTATCATAGTTCTCTTTATCCACACAACTTGGATAAGCGTATTTAGCAAAAGCCAGTTTATTATCGTCCCTGATAAATAGTTCCATGAGATCTATGATTTCGGAACTGCGCAATCGCCTATTTTTCAGCTCTTGAGCCGCCACTTGCAAGCGGTCCTGATCATTTTCTTTTTGATTGAGCAGATCATTCAATTGGTTAGCTTCATTTTTATCCTGATAATCCGTATTGTCGATCGGATCTTCCTGATTTTGTTGATTATTATTTCTATCATTCTCAGACCGGCCATATCGCTCGTCTTGTTGTTGATCCCGATCGTACCTATCTTCATTATAATCGCCATTATTGTAGTTATCGCCATTGCGATAATTATCATTATAGCGACCAACAGGATTCATCGATTCCAGAACAATACCTCTATTTCCGCCACGGCTGCTTACCGAAAACACAACATCCAAGTATTGACCATCTCGATTGACAAGCTGCACAGCACTTCCGCTCAGTGTTCTCCGCTGTCTGTTTGCAAATACAATACGGAGATTATACCTCGGGTTTTGCAAATTCGGCACACGAATATCAGTCGAGGGCCTATTATTATACAAAACATTATTGATATAAAGAAAGAAGGGAACATCGGTCGAATAGATATTTAATGTTCCGCCGTAAGGTCTATAGCGTTGGGCAAATCCTCCAGTTGCGATAGCAAGCAACATGATCACAGTCAAAAGTCTCTTGTACATATTCCTTTTCAATTTATAATCGTTCGACTAACGAGAATAGAAAAGGATTAAGAAAATTAAGAATTTAACGTTTTATCCGCATTATTCTTATTTCTGATTTTTTTGTAGAGTTTCACAGCCATCATCAGGGAAATGGACAGTATTAAAAGTCCCAGAACACCGAATATCCAATTGAGAGCAGATTTTAATACGACTGTAAATACGATAGCAAATAATAAGACGGTCGCCAGCTCATTCCAAAGACGCAATTTGGTCGAGGACCAAGTCGATGATTCCCCTTTTAATTGAAACATAATACGTTGGCAAGCAAAATGATAAAGGATCAGTCCCAATACAAAGGTGAGCTTGACATGCATCCAGCCCATGGTCAACAATCCCGGATTAATATATAACATGACGAGAGCTGCCAGAATAGTGAGGTACATGGCTGGTGTTGTGATGATCCACCACAATTTACTCTCCATCAGTATAAACTGTTTATGCAAAACCCTATACTCTTCCGCAGATTTGGATTTAGCTTCGGTATGGTAAATGAATAAGCGAACGATATAAAATAAACCAGCCATCCAACAAACCACAAAGATAATATGAACTGCTTTTGCGTATAAATAGACCATGGGTACAAAAATAAGAAAAGTTAGGGGCAATCAATAAAGCTAGGCTTTAATTAGAAAAATCTTACATGAAGTATACAAAAGACGAAAGTCCATCCCGACTACTTAGTTTTAGTTTTCAATAATGCATGTTAAATAAACAACGCTTCCAATCCGATATAGATAGTATGACTTATCGGATTGGAAGCGTTGGTATTTCAACTGATCTATTTCTTTTGTGGAGAAGTTTTCAGTTCCTTATATAACAGAAATAAATGGGCTGCAGACCAGCTAAAATGTGGTGCTTTGAGCCTTTTGCCTGTGCGTGCTTCATAGTTTTCATGAATTGGTCCATTACCAGATAAGCCCTCCAATCGCTCAAAGACTTGTTTGGTATACATATCGGCTTCCTTTTGATAACCGTATTTCCTTAAACCAGCAATTGCGAAATAGACCTGATCCAACCAAATAGGCCCGCGCCAGTATCCTCTATCCATGAATTTGGCGTTGTCTAGAGCCGCAGTAGGAAAAGGTACAAAGGAGGCAAATTTAGCCGTATCCTGCATCACACGAACCACAGCTTCAGCTTGTGGCACAGTAGCCAAACCTGTCCACAATGGCGACCAGCCTTCAGGACCAAAACATGGAATAAGCGCTCCATTCAGTTTGCGATCAAAATAATAACCGCGATCCTGGTCGAAGAAGTAATCCATGGCAAGATATGATTCTTTTTTCCCCCGAAATGGTACTCCGAGCAATTCCGCAAAATGCATCAGATATTTTCGTTCCAACTCAAGATAAGCACTGAGCTCCACAGATTCCTGATCCATGCTCCAGGCACCTTTTTCATTCAATAACATCTGGGTACTATCGTACCGAATAGCGTTGTCCATACCGCTCTCCCACTTGGCAGCTTCCAATGTTCCATCCGTAGCACCATACTCACAGATACCATTTTTATTGTGATCCCGATAGCGGAACCACCATTCATGGTACAAGACTAGTTTATCGTACATTTCCCGTACAAACGATAGGTCATGATCGGCTTCATAGATCGCATTTACCGCCCAGGCAGCTAATGGCGGTTTGGAATCACGGTAATTATTCTCGCGATGGTCCGTATAGATACAATCGGCAATCATCCCGACGCTATCTTGAAAGTCAAACATAGCGCGAACCTGATCTTTCGCTAAAGCGGGATCTATCTGCGCCAATGCAACGGCATGCTTCCATGAATCCCATGCCCAAAATCCAACAAAATAGTCAGCTACATGTGAAGGGACAACACCATCATGTTTTAATTCCTTTTTTGCACTCCGCCAATTGCTCATCAGGGTCATCATACTTTTCACCATAATGCGATGTTCCTCCATGGAGAGCTCCGGACGAGTATTTGAGCTGATATAATTCACCCATCGTGCTGTATGTTGCATGCTCAAAGTCTTGCTTTGCTCAACAACTGTTTCTGTCGTTACGAGTGCCTTTTCTAAGGTGATCGGGTTGGCATAATGGGCCAGGACAATCTCTGTATCAGCTTTTTCTAAATGCGCTTGATATTTCCCCTGATCAAAAGTTACTTTCACACCAACTTCAAAAGATAGTAAAAGAAGTTCTCCATTTGGAAGTTTAGACCACAGGGTATTACCTGCCAATGTCCATTGCCCTTGATTGAGATTGCCATAGGTCCATAGTACCTTTGATGATCTGTTTTTAATATGTAATATGGCTGTTGTTGATGAGACCTGTTTAAGAGTTTGCTCAACTTCCATATCCTCCCCTCGCAAACGCATCCACAGGCGATCCGGATAATAACAACTGCTATCACGGCTCAATAGATTTTTTTCTCCAGCCGGAGCTGTTCCAATCTGCAGCAATGCACTACTTAACCAGGCACGCCCATCCAGATCATAGGGTCCACAAAAACCTGTTACTGTCTTATTTTCATGAATGCCAAATCCGACCCAGGCGCCGCGGTCGGTATAAAAGGGATTTGTTCGGCGAGTGGAACCCTCTGGTTGTTGCTCCACCCTTAACAATCCACCATAGCCATCCATTTTAGGGGACTTGACCGTATTGCATCCTATCAAAATCAAACAAAAACTAATTGTAACCCATAAGGTGTCGATCTTATTTCTCATAAATAACAAAAAAAAGTAACTAAAAAGGGTACACTGAGGTCAATCAATATACCATGGATGATCGCAACGAGAACATATTGTTTGCCGGAGTATTGTGTGATAATGGGTAATGCAGTATCCATACTTGTGGCGCCCGCAACAGAAATCGGCGCCAGCGGGCCAAACCATTTTCGAGCTAATGGGGCCATCAATAGCGCCATTAATTCACGCATCAAATTCGACATCAATGCTATAGTTCCCAATGTGACACCCTTATATTGTGTAATAAAAATACTTGATAAAGAGTAGTAACCAAATCCAGATCCTACAGCCATACTTTCAGCGGCATTCCAGTCGCGGATAAAGAAACTGATGATAAACGTACCTATCAATGTTCCAACGATAGTTGCCAGGGGAACGAGCACGATGCTTAAATTAACTTTTCGTAGAGATATCAAGAGTTCCCTATCATAACCAATGGTAACCCCAACCAACAACATCAATGCATAGAGGACATAAGTATTCCATTCTTCTTTCAACAATTCGGCTGGAATAATTCCCTTGAAACCGACAAAAACACCCACAACAAAAAATGCGAGAATGATCAAACTACCTTTCATGTTTGCTAAAGAATAAACGATAAACGAACCATGAGCAAAGAACACTTCCAGCGACTCCGGCCAATGTGATCAGTATAGCTTGCAACCCCAATGTATCAAGATTGTCTACTATTTTTGGATTCTGTCCGACCTCTCGTCCCAGAAGAAACAGTAAGGCAAATATGACCAATCGGACAAGAATACCTGTATGTTTAAGAATAGGAAAGGACCGAAGTCCTATCCCTATTCCTACACCTAAAAGCATGACAAAAAAAACGGTAAACATGATCCTTAATTAATTTTATCATTTGACTTGATCTCCAATAATGGAACAGGATAAAAGTTGTGCTTAGCCGGATCAAAACTATTCCGACCAATAGCTTGCAATGCTTCTTTCGCTTTTCCCCATCTTCTCATATCGTAGAATCGGGTATTTTCCAAGGCAAACTCCACGATACGCTCATGTTCGATACGTTTTTTGACTTCGGTAACAGACAAATTCAAAGGAAGTGCCGGCATATCTGCCCGCTGGCGTACCTGATTGATCAAAGGGATGGCGTCTGCAGGACGATTACGTTCATTTAAGGTTTCAGCCAATAACAACAACACATCAGCATAACGCATCAATGGAAGATTGACTGCTGTGCGGGACTTATCTAAATCGGCTGCTGTTCGTGGTAAATACTTTCTGAAACTTGCCCGGTCAGATCCAGCCCCAAATATTTCATCGTAGGTAAAGCCATAAACTCCCCCATTCTTCAAATCATTAAAATAAGGATCATTGCAGAATACGGTCTGGTACATACGTGAGTCATAACGTCCTGTTGTAGCGATCTTACCCTCCTTTTTAAATTCGTTTAAGAGCATCTTGCTTGGTAAGATTTCATCCCAACCGCCCAACTCTCCTACAGCGATCCACTTATGCAGTGCTGTGCGGTAACTCGCACCATTAGCGGTATTATCAGTAAATTGAAGTTCAAAAATAGATTCTGCGCTATTTTTATTGGTTCCGTCAAACATAGACAGGAAATCTTTTTCCAGGTTATACCCTGATACGGCTTTAAAAGCCTGTTCAGCTTTTCCGAGCAGTTCCTCTTTCTTGGCCGCATTTTCATATGCTGATGTTAAGTAGCTGTAGCCAAGGTAAGCATTCGCCGCCCCTCTTGTAGCTCGACCAACATTGGACGCCTCCTGTTTCACAGGTAAATTGCCAACCGCAGCCTCCAGATCCCCGATAATAAAAGCCCAAGCTTCATCACGTGTAGATAAGGCCTTGTTAATCTTTCCTTCGCTGGTGATATATTGATCGCGTATAACGATCTTTTCCCAGTTAAGCAATAGTTTTAAATGGTAATAGGCGCGTAAGAACTTTGCTTCGGCAATAATCTGATTTTTCTTATTTGCATCCATTTCAATCGGTGCAGTCTTCTCTATCACTTGATTTGCATAAGAAATACCGCGATATGCTTTACTCCAATAGGCCGTAAATTGACTATTACCATTGGTATAGGTAAAATTATAGAGTTCTACCCAAGTCTGATAGTTCAATGCATCGCTACCGATTTCACAAGCATCTTCACGATAAGCCTCGACCGGAAATTTTACCTCCGCAAATTCCCATACATCAGTTGCTGCTTCCAACTGCGAATAGGCAGCAGAAAGTCCAGACTCAGCATCCTCTGCATTACGCCAGAAGTTATCTGAAGTAAGTTTGTCCGGTGATGTTAAATCCAATTTATCGCTGCAGGACAATGTCGTGCTTAGCGCGCAAGCAATACAAAGAATCCATTTATAATTTGTTCTATTCTTTTTCATCTTCTAGTTTCTTTAATTATGATACAATAAATACCCAAGTCTTAAAATGTAAATTGAACTCCAAAGGAATAGGACTTGGTAAATGGAAAAATATAACGGTCTACCCCTGTATTCAACACACTGGATTTATTGTTAACTCCAGATGGTGCAAACTCAGGATCAATTCCCTTGTATTTTGTCCAGGTATATATATTCTGTCCACTGATATAAAACCGTAGATTTTCTGAACGGATCGCATGCAATAGATTTTTAGGCAAAGTATACCCGATCTGTAGCTGACGTAGTCTAATAAAGTTACCCGATTCCAAAAAGCGTGTGGACTCACGGCTGTTTCCATTTGGATCTTGTAATACAGCACGCGGAACATCGGTATTCCGATTGTTTTCGGTCCATGCATTTAACGTACTGCTCAAAAAGTTGGATCCAGAACTCATGGCTTCAAAAAAGTAGCGATTCCCATTATAGAGTTTATGGCCCCAGCCACTTCCGATCAAAGCCGAAAAATCAAAGCCTTTGTAAGAAGCACCAAGATTCAAACCTACTTCCAATTTAGGAATCCCTGTACCACTGTATTTCTTGTCTTCATCATCAATCACACCATTACCATCGACATCGACAAAACGGATATCGCCCGGCTTGGCATTATCTTGTAGTAATTTCCCCTCCTTGTTGACATGTTTGTTCACCTCCTCTATGCTCTGAAAGATACCATCGGTTTGGTAAAGGAAGAATCCTCCAATCGGATATCCTACACGAGTCTGATTAGGAAAATGTTCAGTATCGAATTTTAGACCATTTCCCAAAAGAATCTGGTCTTCATTAGCGAGGCTGACGACCTTATTTTTGAGGGTTGAAAGATTTAAGCCGATATCGTATTGAAACTCATTTTTCCGATTTGCATACTTGAGTTCAAGCTCAAAACCTGAGTTTCGGATCTTCCCTACATTTAATGTCGGATCTTCCAAACCTGCAGAAGGAGCAACTTTCTTAGTGATCAAAAGATCATTGGTGGTCTTAATAAAATAATTTACCGAACCTCTTAATACATTATTGAATAGACCAAAGTCTGCTCCTATGTTTTTAGACTCTGTGGTCTCCCAGCTCAACAGTCGATTCTCAAGCCCCATTGCAATACTACCTGGCCAAGGATTGCCACTTCCGCGCACATATCCCATGTATAAATTATTGTAGGTGCTGATCAGCGCCTGGTGGTCGTAGTACCCCAAAGCGACCTCATTTCCGAGTTTCCCCCAGCTTCCTCTTAATTTCAGATTCGACACAAAGGATTCTTTCGGGAAGAATGATTCCTCATCGATCTTCCAGCCCAATGCTATTGAAGGAAAACTTCCATATCGGCTATCCTTTCCAAATTTGGATGAACCATCACGACGTAAGGTTAACTGTACAAGGTAACGGTCGGCATACGAGTAATTGACACGACCAAAGATAGACATGCGGTTATAGTCATATTTAGAACCATCTGCGGAGAATGTTCCACCTTGTCCCGAACTGATCGTCATAAAATTGGGATCCAAAAACCCTTCGGCACTTTCCTTGCTCATCAGTTTACCATTCTCAACCGAGTATACAATCTTCTTTCCTTCAACACCTACATTATTCCAGTTGGATTCTTGCATATTCAACGAACTACCCAACAGCGCGTTTAAGCTATGTTTTCCAAATTCTGTTTTATAGTTCAGGAGATTATCAAAGACCTGTTCCTGCCAATAGCTGCGTCCCTCCCAATAAAAAGGAAATTCATACGGATTCTTTTCATCCGAGGCGAATGGAGGATAATGGTAATAATTTTGTGTATTGATCGCGTTAAAGGCATAGCTTGTTTTAAAGGTTAAGCCTTTCATGATATCCACGCTAACAAAAGCATTTCCGGCGAAATCCTGCTTTTTTGTCCAGCTTGTTTTATAATGTTCGTCGGCAATCACATTGACATTATTGGGAATACCGCCCCAATTTGTCAAACCAAAACCACCTTTTTCCGCCGAGTCATACACAGGTACCAAAGGCGAAATCATATAGGCCTCCTTTAGACTAAAGTTGGGACCATGATATTTCGAATTCGTGTAGGCCATATTCCCTTCCACGGTAAAGATATTTTTCTTGGTTCCCAATTTCATACGGACATTTTCCTTTTTGAAATCGTTCGCGATAACGACACCTTTGTCATTACTTAAATTCGCGGACAGGGAATAGCGGGTATTGTCTTGCCCGCCCCTGATGGCGACACTATTCGCTGTAGAAAGTCCGGTACGGAACACCTCCTCTTGCCAATCGGTATTATTGGTACCCGGCTTGTTGATGTAGTCAGGGAGTTTGACTGGCGTCGTAGCATACTTATTGTATTCGTCATACATTTGACGGTGCACTTTTACATAACCGTCAGCATCGAGTACTTTTAGTCGATTGGATGTTTCGGTTACATTCGTAAAGCTATTGATGTCTACCAGAATTTTTCCGGCTTTACCGGCTTTCGTTGTGACGATAACAACACCATTGGCAGCCACAGAACCATATATTGCGGCTGCGGCACCATCTTTGAGTACCTCCATGCTCTCAATATCATTGGGGTTGACATTACTGATTGTACCTGGGAAACCATCTATGATATACAGTGGTTCATTACTGCCGAAGGTATTGACTCCACGGATCTTGACCTGCACTCCCGCCCCAGCAATACCGCTATTTTTTTGCACATTGACACCAGCTGCCACCCCTTGTAATGCCTCAGCAGGGTTTGTCGTTGCACGTTTTGCCAGATCTTTTGTGCTAATGCTTGCTATTGCCCCCGTGACGTCAGACTTCTTTAAAGTACCGTATCCAATCACAACGACCTCGTCAAGTTCTCTATTTCCACCAGTTAAGGTGATATCAACATCTTTTCCCGCTTGTACATTAATTTGTTGGTTTTGGTAACCTACATAGCTAACCTGAAGTAAGTCCTTCGCATTGACTTCTAGAGAAAAGGTACCTGAAAGATCTGTAGCGACGGTCTTTCCACTGCCCGAAGCATGTATACTCACACCGGGTAATGGTTCACCTTTTTCATTTACAACAGTCCCTTTTACTTGCCCCGTTTGCTTTTTGTTTGCAGCCTTACGTTTTAATAAAATCCGTTTCCCCGTAATGTCGTATGTAATCGAGCTCTCTTGTAGCGCATCTTTCAATAGAGCTTCCAAGCTGCTTGCCTGACTATCATAGAAAAGTGGGGTCTTGACATCTACATCCGAATTACTGAACATAAATGAATAACCATACTTTTTTTCAACAATCTCGATAAGTGACTTAAGATTTGAAGACTCCTTTTTGCCTGATATCTGCTGCGCGTTTACAGCAAAGAAGGTCTGGCTGAGGAGTAAAAGACTCATCAGAATAGGTTTCTTTTTCATAATTTATGGTATATTTTGTTTTAAGTAGTTTACATCATCAATTTTTGGTTATCGTTTTTTTGAAACTATAGCTACAGATTTGCCTGCTATTGTGTATTGGATTGGTGTAATGACATTGATCAATTCCAAAATTTCTCGTAAACTTTCAGTTTTCACTTTGAATGTATAATGTCTATCGGACTCTGCTCCCCTCCAAGTAATATTGACACCATACCAACGTTCCAATTTCTTAAGAACACTTTCCAAAGATTCGTTCTCAAAAACAAGTTCTTCTGATTTCCAGGTGCTATATTGTATCGCGTCCAAATGTCGTATTTGCGTATACCGACCAGTCCGTTTATCCAGTTGGATCCAATCATTAGGTTTTAATTCTCCTATCAATTGTCCTTTTTTATCTTTTATCGCAACTTTTCCACGCAGCAGGGATACCTCTATCTTCGCATCATCCGCATAGGCTGAAACATCGAAAGCAGTTCCTTTCACCACAACATCCAAATGGGAAGTCTGCACGGTGAAAGGCATATTTTCTTTTTTTACCACATCAAAAAATGCCTCGCCTTCGAGTGTAATCTTACGATCATGTTGATTGAATGCATGCGAATAGCTCATCTTAGTTCCCGCATTTAACCAAGCTTTTGATCCATCAGGTAATATAACCTGTGACTTTTGTCCTAAAGCCGTATAAACAATCGTTTGATCCTGCGAAGATTTATTCATTGAAATATTACGCTGAATAAAATACGTTCCCAATGTCCCTGACAGAAAAATAAGAATGGCCGCAGCACTAACCAACCACCAAAAACGGTTACGGTCAAAAACAATAGTTTTTACAACAGGTTGGATACGATCTTGGATTTTGTCCCATATCCGTGGACGATCTGCCCGATCGATGATCAGTGGCGGTTCTTTGAGATGTATCCATTCGTTTTCCAGCTGCAAAAGATAATGACGATTTTGTTCACTTGAATCGAGCCAAGCTACAATCGCTTCATTTTCCTTTACATCACTCTCTTTTTTTAGATATCGAACTAATTGCTCCAGTGACGGCTTATAACTGCTATTCATTATTTTGGGTTTACGACAAATAGACACCTAGAGCGGAGAAAACCCCTAAAAGATTTTGTGTTTTTTTTAAAAATATTTAACCGAGTGTGGAAAGGCCTACACCACACATCGTTAAAACCAATAAAATCGAATCTGGATACAGTATTTGATAGCGTTCAAGTATATGTGCCCGTATTTTTTTAGACGCAATGGACATCTGATTTTCGACTGTCTTGATGGATATTTGCAGTTCCTGAGCTGCCTGCTGATAGGTCTTCTGTTCTTCCTTACAGTATTGATAGACGATTTTACATTTTTCAGGCAATTTGCCTATAGCTTCCTGATAAACAAGGGAAAACTCCTCCATATTGATACACTCCTCTGCTTCCTGGCGGGTCATTTCCTCCCTAAACCAACGTTCCAAATGAGCAGTACGTGCACTTTCATTGCGTAAAGCATTGAGCACACGGTTACGGGCTGCCCGATAAAGATAAGTCTTGACATGGAAAATATGGATTTGATCCCGATCTTCCCATAGTTTAACAAATACATCCTGCAAACAGTCCTCCACCAACTGTACATCACGCGTATAATACCCTAAGAAACGGCATAGCTCGTCAAAATAATGATGAAACACTTCTTCCAGTGCTTCTTCATTAATCAGCAGCCCATCCATCAAGGTATTTTTACTCATTTATTAGGTTTTGCGACTAAGCTATAAAATAAAACAAGATTTACAAAAAAAGTAAGTGTGCTCATTTTAACATATTTTGCACGAATTTTCACCATGTCCATTATAACCCGCATTTAATGTATTACAAATACATTAAAAAAAGCTTTTTAACTATTCCCAACTGCCCTCTTTTACTCAAAAAAAAGACCTGCCAGTTATAGCAAGTCTTCTTTCTTCTTGATCGGATGTTATCTAAAATCTTGTTTCGTTTTTTCAGAACTCTTTCCAATCAAAAGTTTAATACCTAAATTCTTTCACAACCTCGATTGCATATTTTACATTATCAAAAGGAATATCAGGCATAATACCATGTCCTAAATTGAATATAAAACCATTCTCTCCGCGCATACGCTCAAATAATTCTATAATTTTCTTTTTTATAACAGGCTTTTCAGCATAGAGTACAAACGGATCTAAATTCCCTTGAACTGCTATTCCTTGAGGCAAAGATTGCTTCATATTTTTAAGATCTGCATTCCAGTCGATCGAAACCACATCTGGCTGCGCCTCCACCATCATTGGAGCAAAGACAGATGATCCTTTACAGAAAGATATTACAGGAATATCCTTGCGGTTCAATTTGGAGATGATCTGTTTGTTATAATAATGTGAAAAATCACGGTAATCATTCCAAGACAAAGCCAAAGCCCAGCTATCAAATAATTGGATCGCATTTACGCCTGCCACAATCTGCATATTAAGATATTCTACCGTTACATCAGCAATCTTTTGAAGGATTGTATGTGCCAATTCAGGTTGATTGTTTAACATCAACTTCGTCAACTTGAAATCCTTTGAGGAACCGCCTTCAACCAAATAACTTAAAATGGTAAAAGGTGCTCCCGCAAAACCGATCAATGGAATACGATTATCAAGACGTTGTTGAATTACTTTTATGGCATCCGCAACATATTGCAATTTATCCAGACAGTCAACCGATAATGCCTCAGCATCTTTGACAGAACGAATTGGATTAGAAAAACGAGGACCTACTCCTTGTTCAAATGACAGATCGCCACCCATTGCCTCTGCTGTAACCAAAATATCCGAAAACAAGATCGCCGCATCTATTCCCAACAAATCCACGGGTAACATCGTTACGTCTGCTGCAATCTCTGGTGTTTTGCACATTTCGAGAAAAGAATACTTGTTTTTGATATCCCAGTATTCTTTCATAAAGCGTCCAGCCTGACGCATCATCCACACAGGAGGTCTCTCCGTTTGCTGCGAGAATGCAGCTCTAATCAATAAGTCGTTTTGTAAAGTAGTACTCACTATAAATGTTTTGAAATTTCGTTTTCTATTTTTGTAATAATACTGACCTGTCTTGCAGTTAAATGCAATTTGTTAGCCACATCTGTATACGCCCTTGCTCGTTCATAATCCGTTTTTCGCAGCGCGATATTAGCCAGATTGATCATTACCATACCTTTTTCATTATCTTTTTTCCAGGGTAGACGGGAAGCCAGCTGAAAATGATATTCAGCCTCATCGATACGATCCTCCTTTAGAGCTATATTTCCCATCATAAATTCATAAAAATTACGACGGCCTTTACGAAGGGTATCCGGATTTTTTATTTCGGATAACAAGTTTTTTGTCTTTTCATAGTCTTGCCGATGAAAAGCTTGTGTTGCCAAGAAAACTGACCCCTCCCGAAAATGGCTCCAAATTAGATAACCAATTCCACCAGCCAACAATACGGCTGTCTGGTAATGACCTTGGTATAAACCATAGCCCAAAAATAACGCAGCAATAAAAATAACGGCTATTCTAGCCTTAATTGTCATCATCTTTTATTTGCTATGCGTTATTGTCGGTAAATTTATAACCAACACCTCGGATAGAGTGGAAATAGATTGGGTGCTTTTGATCCGGCTCAAAATATTTCCGGAATGTCAAAATGAAATTGTCAATGGTACGCGTCGAAGGATAGACGTCATAATTCCATACAGTTTCTAAAATCTGCTCACGGGAAACGGCTTCGTTACGACGTTCGATCAACAGCTTCAATAGCATGGTTTCTTTTTTTGTCAATGAGGTAATCGTTCCATCTGCATGATGCAATTCGTAAGAATTAAAATAGATGGTTTTATCACCGATTTGATAAGAATTCAATTCTTTAAGATCATCTGGTTTCATACCGCGACGAACCAAATTTCCTACACGGAGAATCAATTCTTCTAAATTGAAAGGTTTTACCAAATAATCATCGGCACCTTTTTTTAGTCCAGTGATACGGTCTTCGCTACTGTTCTTGGCAGTCAAAAACATGATAGGAACCTCTGTATTCTGTAGTCGGATTGTTTCTGCAACTTGAAATCCGTCAATTTCAGGGATCATAACGTCCAATATCACGAGATTGAAACGTTCCTCTTTAAAAACTTTCAATGCTTTTTTTCCGTCAGTAGCCGTAGTGACACGGTAACCTTCCATTTCGAGATTCAACTTGATTGCTTCTAACAAGTGTTCTTCATCTTCGACAAGTAATATTCTTTGTTTACTTTGCATTTCTTTCAAATGTTACTTCAAAAATACTCCCTTTAGGAGTGTTATCTTTAACTTTAATGGTCGCATCGTGCTTCTGCAACACGGTTTTCACGATATATAACCCCAAACCAGTACCTTTGGTTTTCCGTGTCGCTTCACTTCCCACGCGATAAAACTTATTAAAGATAAGTTTTTTCTCTTCATCACTGATACCGATACCATGGTCAGCAACAGAAAAAATTATTTTACTGCTCTCCGTATATAGTTTGACATCCACCATGGCACAGGCCGGTGAGTATTTAATAGCATTCTCAATGAGATTTGTCACGACATTACTTATCGCAAATTTGTCACCATGGATAATAATATCCGACTCCAGGTAAGGTTTCAATACCTGTGAGCTGCATGAATTCTTTTGAAGTCGATCGACAATCTGCTCCACCAAAGAAGTAAAGTTAAAATCCTCTTTGGGCATACTGTAATTGCGGCTATCCAATTTGGTTGTCATCAAGACATTCTCTACCAGATCATCCAATCGCTCAATATCTTTTAGGGAATTTCTTAAAAAAGTCTGCTGTTGCTCTTTATCCAGATCCCGTCGCAAAATGGTTTGAATATAGAGTTTGACTGAAGCCAAAGGAGATTTCAACTCATGCGTAATAGCCAAAAGGAAATTTTGCTGCTGTTGCAACAATTTCTGTTCTCGCTCTACCAAGCGCTTTAACCGCCACGCACCCCATAAAAAAATGATCAAGAAGAAAATACCTTCGCCTATGATCATGTTCTTTTTGCTCGGATCAAACCGGATGAACATCACCCCCCACCATATCAACTGCATGATCGCGTAAAACAAAAGGAAATAAAAGAGTAAAAGCGCTTTCTTCATGTAGCAAAAATAGCTATTCACCAAGGCATTCGGAAATATCCTAAAGATTATGACACAAAGAAGAAAATTAGCCGATTCACAATAAGATAAAATCTCCCCAGAGGTGGTATATTTGTATATGTTTAATCGTGAGAAAAAGGATATTTTCTTTGATTTGGATCATACCATCTGGGATTTTGACAAAAATGCCGAAGAAAGTCTCCACGAACTATATTTTAAATACAAGTTTGACAACTTGTTTAACAAGGAATCCCCTACCCGTTTCATAGAAACTTATACGACCAACAATCATCGCCTTTGGGGATTATACCATCATGGAAAGATTTCAAAACCCGAGTTAAGAAAGGCTCGATTTGCTGATACATTTATCGAATTGGGTGTAGATCCCGAATTGTTTCCGGAAGAATTTGAACTGGAATACCTCGCGATCTGTCCTCAAAAGACGAATTTATTTCCACATGCGCATGAAACCTTGGCTTATCTGGACGAAAAATACAACCTGCATTTGATCTCCAATGGTTTTAAAGAGGCTTGTGAGACCAAATTGGAAAAAAGCAATTTGAACAAATATTTCAAAAATATCTTTATTTCTGAAGTCGTCGGAGTGAACAAACCTGATCCAAAGATCTTTCAATTTGCACTGGAAACCACGGGGGCACACGTACAACAATCATTGATGATTGGAGATAATCTGGATGCGGATGTACGTGGGGCAATGAATGTCGGAATGGATGCGATCTTCTTTAATCCGAACAGTACGGAAAAACCTGAAGATGTACCACACATGATCGTCGATCTGAAAGAATTGCAAGCAATATTATAACAGAAAAGCAGCTTTAAAAGCTGCTTTTCTGTTATAAAGTTCTGTTATTATTCGGCAGAAATAACCTCCAATAGGCTTCCGGAGCTTTTAGATTTACGAAAGCCTGCGGGTTTCTATTTTAAAACTTTAACGGTTATGTTCTTAAACCAAACATCATTTCCATGATCTTGAAGACCAATCACTCCTGATTTGCTGTCTCCACCTACATGGCTCAGCAACTCAAAAGCCAAAGGCCATTTTTCTTGACTGAATTTACTTTTTTGTAATAGGTCAACCCAAGATTTATCCCATAGGGTATATTCAACGACTTTCACACCATTTTGGAAGTGCTCAACTTTACCATTGTTCACGCGGATCTTCACCTTGTTCCATTCGCCATAAGGTTTGCCATTTTGTGGTTTCGCAGGAATCATATCATACAATGATGTAGACTTACGATTCCCATCGACGCCCATTTTAGCATCTGGATGGTTTTCGTTGTCAAGCACCTGGCATTCCGGTGAAGAAATATAGATGGGCTGGCCTTCGACTTCTTTCGCCAGGAAGAAAATTCCGGAATTTGCTCCTTTTGCTACTTTCCATTCCAATTCCAATTCGAAGTTTTTGAAGTCATGCGCGAAAATCAAATCTCCACCTTCGTCCTTGCCTACATTCGCTCCACTATCAAATTTAATTGCGCCTTCATTGATTACCCATTTTTTTGGAACTACAGTTTTATCATATCCTCTCCAGCCTTCCATGGAAGTACCATCAAAAATAATATATGCTCCGGCCTTATTCTTTTTGAATTTCTTGATATCCACACGTGGCAGATCCAAAATTTTGTAAGCTGGAACTTCTTTTTTTGCTTGCGCCACGGCAGTATTAAGATGTGCAGAAAATGCCATCACTGATACCGCAAGAACTGTTTTTAATAACTTCATTCTTTTTAGTTTTAGGTTTGTTTCAAAATTAAAATTACATATTTGGGCTTAAAAAGAGGAATATTTTTTAATATTCCTCTCCACCACCGTTTATTTCATTTGTCTGTGTTTCTTTCTTCTTCGACTTAATTAGGTCCTGACTACCAAAACGATAAGAGAGCGATAAAGTGACCATTCTCTTCATCCAACGGTGCTCAAAATTAGATATAAGTTGGGAAGTCTCTGTCACACCATTCATCTTCCGTGAGTTAAACAGGTCTCTAACATTCAGCATAATCGAAGCTTTCTTCTTAAATACATCTTTTTTCAACGCCACATCCACCCCTTTCATCGCATTCATCTGTCCTTGGGCCATGACGCGTGACGAATTGTATTCTCCTCTCATTTGAGCAGAGAAAGTAGGTGTAAGACGATAATTGGCCGTTAAATTGGCATTATAAGCGAAGTCCTTTCTTTCTTTTATCTCATAGTCTGGATTTGCATTATATTTAATGTGGATCAAATTAAGATTAAATGTAAAGTCAAAATCTTTCGTTGCATTCACCTTTGAAATAAACTCAAAGCCAGAAAGATTACGACTGGTCATATTCTCCCATCTACTATACGTTCGGCCATCTTCAATATTGTAAACAAAAGGCTGGATAACCTCACTGGCATGATTAAAGTAAGCCGAAGATATTAAATTGACCTTTCCAAAAGTTTTGGCAAAGCTCAACTCTAAACTATGTACATCTTCAGGTTTCAAATTCGGATTTCCCTGACGGTAATTCAAATCATCGGATACATTTAAAAATGGATTGACCTGCCATCCACGTGCACGTTGCACACGACGTGAGTAACTAAACTGAACTTTGTCACCATTATCGTCTACATCATAGGTTAAAAACAAGGTCGGGTACAGTCTAAAAAAGTTCTGCTTTGCATTGGATTCTTTTTCCACAGCATCGGGATCCTTGGAAAAATAAGTGGATTTGAGTTCAAATTGTTCGCCCCGTAATCCAATTTGATAGCCAATTTTATCCGTCAGCTTATTTTGATAATTGGCATAGATCGCATGAACAGCACTGGTAAAATCAAAATCATTACTGATCCTATAATCCGGTACATAATCGCCTACCGAATCAAGTGATAAAGAAAATTGGGTATCAAAAGACTTCCTAATTTGAGAACGGTAGCCGGCCTCAAATTTGCTTACCTCAGAAAATGGCAGCACATAATCCAGCTGAAGATTGATATTCTTGCCATCTTCAGAGGTCGTATTTGTTCGTGCGGTTTCTTTCCGACCGTCAGTATAGTTTTGACGAAAATCATTCGTGCCATCCTCCTTGTCTCTACCATAACTTGCGTTTGCCGTCAATTCCTCCCCCTGTCGCTTAAATTGATGCCTAAAATCCGCATTGAATTCGTAGCCTAAATCGTCTTCAAATTGAGTGGAATTACGTACGCTCGTTCCGGTCTCCTGAGATAATTTATAAAACCGATAATCTAAATCCTCCATCCGTTTATTATCTCGAACGCTCAAATTACCCGAAAAGCTCAATGAAGTACGATCAGACATATTATAATCAAATCCGGCTTTGACCGTATGGCTATTTCCCTTCCTTGACGATTCAGATTCACTATAGTTGCGTGTCGTATCGCTTAAAAAGATATTGTCCGTTTTCCCACTGCCAACCATATTGCGTTTATTGAAGTTATAGGATCCGAAATAATTGAATTTCCGGTCACGATAATTCAATGTTATACCAGCCATATAATTGTCATAGGAACCAGCAGATGTATTTACTGATCCATTCAGCCCTGTTCGAATATTTTTCTTTAAGACGATATTGATAATCCCCGTCTGCCCTTCCGCGTCATATTTAGATGAGGGATTGGTGATGACCTCAACCTTTTCTATGGAATTAGCCGGAAGACTCTGAAGCAAAGATGTGACATCGTTTCCTGCGAGTGCTGACTCGCGGCCATCTATTAGAATCTTGACACTGCTGGATCCACGCAGGCTCACCGATCCATCTTGATCCACCTGAAGCGTCGGTACATTGGCTAACACATCTGTTGCTGTTCCACCCGCACTGACCAAGCTCTCGCCCACGTTAAAGGTTTTGCGGTCAATACCAATCTGCATCGCAGGCACTTTCCCTTCGACTACAACCTCCTCCAGCAGTTCACCTGTTGAATTTAAACCAATCCGTCCAAGGTCTTTGCTCTTGGACGCAACCACATCTACCCCTTCAATGGTATGCGTTTCATAACCTACGTAGCTGATACGAACATTATATTTACCCGGCTTAATATCGGAAAATAAAAGAAATCCTTGGTCTACGGACTGCCCTCCTTTGACATAACTATTGTTACTGGCATCTAAAAGTGCGGCACTGGCAGATGAAATTGGTTTGGATGTTTTGCTATCGATCAGGATAGCTTTGATTTGACCGGTTTGTGCAAAAGCCACAACCGGCAGAAGAAATACAAGTAATAAAAATTTAAACGATTTAGCGTTAAATAACATGAGAGCTTCAGCTTAGTTTATAGTTCAGTGCAAATAAAACTAAAACTTAGAGACAAACTTGAAGCGTAACCACATTATTACGGTAACAAAAAGGATAGTAAATTTATTCCACAGAGACCGTCAAGCCTTCTGCTTTCAAAATCTTACGGTAGATTTCCATCTCTGTAAAAGTCCCCTCCAAAACGGCACACTTCCCTTCAGTATGTACTTTCCAGGCAATTTTTTCAGCTTGCTTTTCGGTATATTGAAGGTGATACATCAAACAATGAATCACATGGTCGAACGTGTTCGTTTCGTCATTCCATAAAATCAGGCGATTAGAGTCCTTAACAGACGCTAATATCTCTTCTAACGTAAAGGTTTCTTCAGCAGTTTGGGTACCCATGCTGCAAAAATAGAATATTTTTTTCTAAATTAACGATAATATAAAAGGGAAGAATACAATCAATTAGAGGAATTTATTATGTTTCAGTCAAAAATCGCAGGAATTGGCTATTACGTTCCAAAAAACGTATATACCAACAATGACTTAACACGTTTTATGGATACCAGTGACGAATGGATTCAAGAAAGAACAGGTATCAAAGAGCGTCGCTATGCCGACCGTATCGGAGAAACGACAACCACAATGGGTGTTGAAGCCGCGAAAATAGCAATTGAGCGCGCCAATATCAGCAAGGAAGATGTCGATTTCATCATCTTCGCAACCTTGTCTCCAGATTATTATTTCCCAGGCTGCGCAGTTTTACTCCAACGGGAAATGGGCATGAAAGAGGTCGGCGCACTGGATATCAGAAATCAATGTTCTGGCTTCATCTATGCCCTATCCATAGCAGATCAATTTGTCAAAACGGGGATGTACAAAAATGTACTTGTAGTGGGTTCCGAGAAACATTCATTTGCACTCGATTTTTCAACCAGAGGACGTGCTGTTTCTGTTATTTTCGGTGATGGTGCCGGAGCAGTAGTTGTTCAGCCGACAACCGAAGCTAGCAAAGGCATTTTGAGCACGCATTTACATTCTGATGGTGCGGAAGCAGAAAAGCTCGCGATGTATTATCCAGGAGCATCAAGTGGAATCTGGCTGGATAAAATGCCCGATTGGCCGGAACAGGAATTGGGGGGATTATTGATGACCAAAGAAATGCTTGAAGATGGAACTGCGTTCCCAAATATGGACGGACAGGCCGTTTTCAAAAAGGCCGTTGTAAAGTTCCCCGAAGTTATTCATGAGGCTTTGACAAAGAACAACCTTAAAACTTCTGACATTGACCTGTTGATCCCTCATCAGGCCAATCTTCGTATTTCACAGTTTGTGCAGAAAACCTTAGGATTAAATGAGGATCAGGTCTTCAACAATATCCAAAAATATGGTAATACCACAGCAGCCTCCATACCGATCGCACTATGTGAGGCTTGGGAAGCCGGAAAAATTAAAGAGGGTGATCTTATTTGTTTAGCCGCCTTTGGCGCAGGCTTCACTTGGGGATCCGCTTTAATCAGGTGGTAAAAAAGGATTACTAAGCATAAAAAAGGCGATAATCATAAGATTATCGCCTTTTTTATGCTTTCCCGATTACAGGATTATCCGTTTGATAAAGCTGCCGCTCCAGAGACAATCTCCGTCAATTCTGTTGTAATTGCCGCCTGACGTGCCTGGTTGTACGATAACTTAAGTGATTTTATTAAGTCACCAGCATTTTCAGTTGCTTTATCCATTGCTGTCATACGCGCACCATGCTCAGAAGCATTGGAATCTAAAACAGCTTTGTATAATTGAATCTTGATGGCTTTAGGAATTAACTCTTCGATAATCTTCTCTTTGGAAGGTTCGATGATATAATCCACTTCAGCTTCAATTTTTGCTTTATGCGTATGTTGTGTGTTTTCCTCCGCAGGTGGTAATAAAGGCAAAATCTGCTCTGCTGTCAACTCTTGAACTGCAGCGTTTTTGAATTGGTTATACACCACTTCAACACGATCAAAATTACCTTCCTTAAATTGTTCCATGATAAATTCTGTCACTACAGAAACAGATCCAAAATTTAAATCAGAAAACAAGTCTGAGTGGTTAGCTATCACATCGAAATTACGCTTCGAATAGAAATCGTAACCTTTTTTACCAATAGCGATGATACTCAAATTGCCTTTCGCATGCTGCTCGGCATATTTGTTAGCGATCAAGTTATTAGTCATCTTGATAGCATTCGCGTTGAATGCCCCAGCCAAACCTCTATTAGAAGAAACAACAACGATCAACACCTTATTTGGCTCACGATCTACTGTGAAAGGAGAATTACTTCCCTCCACACTTGCAGAAACATCAGCCAAAATATCTCTTAGTTTATTCGCATATGGGCGCAATTGTAAGATAGCGTTAGTAGCGCGCTTCAATTTAGCAGCCGAAACCATTTTCATGGCTTTAGTGATCTGCTGTGTTGATGATACCGAGGTAATCCGGTTTCTTACTTCTTTTAAATTTGCCATATTTGTTTAAGTATCAAGTACCTAGTATTGAGTATTGAGCGTAGTCAATAGACTCAATGCCAAATACTCATTACTAATTAATATTTTGATGCTAAATCCTTAGCTACTTTTTCTAATACTGCAGTCAATTCATCAGAGAATTTACCAGCTTTGAACGCTGACAAAACTTCTGGATGACGTTGTTCCAACTGTGTCAAGAATTCTTCTTCAAACTCTCTTACTTTATTTACTGGAACATTACGCAATAAACCTTTCGTTCCAATGTAAATGATCGCAACTTGTTTCTCTACAGAAACTGGAGAGTATTGACCTTGTTTCAAGATCTCAACGTTACGAACACCTTTATCCAATACAGCCTTAGTAGCAGCATCTAGATCAGATCCGAATTTCGCGAAAGCTTCCAATTCACGGTACTGTGCTTGATCCAACTTTAATGTACCTGATACTTTTTTCATCGGTTTGATCTGAGCGTTACCACCCACACGAGATACCGAAATACCTACGTTGATCGCCGGACGAATACCAGCATTAAATAAGTTAGACTCCAAGAAGATCTGACCATCTGTAATAGAGATTACGTTGGTAGGGATATATGCCGAAACGTCACCTGCTTGTGTTTCAATGATCGGAAGAGCTGTCAATGAACCACCACCTTTAACCAAATGCTTGATAGACTCAGGAAGGTCATTCATGTTACGAGCGATATCATCAGAAGAGTTGATTTTCGCTGCACGCTCTAATAAACGGCTGTGTAAGTAGAATACGTCACCTGGGTATGCTTCGCGGCCTGGAGGACGACGTAACAATAAAGAAACCTCACGGTAAGCCACAGCTTGTTTAGACAAATCATCATAAACAATCAACGCTGGACGACCTGTATCACGGAAGAACTCACCGATAGCAGCACCCGCCATTGGCGCGTAGAATTGAAGTGGAGCAGGATCCGCCGCAGAAGCAGCGACTACAACTGTATAAGCCATTGCTCCTCTTTCCTCCAATGTACGAACGATATTCGCTACAGTAGAATTCTTTTGACCTACAGCAACGTAGATACAGAATACAGGTTGACCTGCATCATAGAATTCTTTTTGATTTAAGATCGTATCGATACAAACCGCAGTTTTACCTGTTTGACGGTCACCGATTACCAACTCACGTTGACCACGACCTACTGGAATCATCGCATCAATCGCTTTGATACCTGTTTGTAATGGTTCAGTTACTGGTTGACGGTAGATAACACCCGGAGCTTTACGCTCAATAGGCATTTCATACAATTCACCTTGGATAGGCCCTTTACCATCAATTGGTTGACCCAATGTATTCACAACACGTCCCAACAAACCTTCTCCAACTTTGATGGATGCAATACGGTTGGTACGTTTAATAGTATCTCCTTCTTTAATTTCGTCAGAAGGACCTAAAAGTACAACACCGACGTTGTCTTCTTCTAAGTTTAATACAATACCTTGTAATCCGTTATCAAATTCAACCAACTCACCGGACTGAACTTTAGTTAAGCCGTAAATACGAGCAATACCGTCACCTACAGCAAGTACGGTACCCACTTCCTCTAGTTCGGCTTCTGATTTAAAGCCCGACAATTGTTCTCTTAGAATTGCCGAAACTTCATCTGGTCTTACCTCTATCATTTTAATTATTATAAGGGGTTTTTTGATTTATTTTACTTCAAGTATCAGAATAACTTAGTTACCCTGATTCAAATATCTTTCTAATTTATTCAACTTACCAGCAATACTTGCATCAATCTGGCGGTCACCAACATTGACTACAAATCCACCTATCAAACTGCTATCGACTTTATTGTTCAATATCACCTGAGCGTTGGTTTCTTTTGCAAGTACATCTTTCATCGCTGCCAAATTAGCTTCAGAAAGTGGCGCTGCAGATGTAACTGTAGCTTTCACAATACCTTTTACCTCATTATACTCACGGACAAATTCCTGAGCAGTAGCATATACTATTGTACCACGACCTTTGTTGATCATGATCTTAAAGAATGCCAAGATATTCGGATTGATCTTATCTTTAAATAAAGCATCCAATATGTTTTTCTTCTTGTCCAAAGGAACAATAGGATTGGCCAAAACAGCCTGCAATTCCGAACTGGATTTTAAAACAGCAATGAACGAATCCATATCTGTCTTGATGGTCTCCAGTGAGCCTTGCTCGCTAGCCAAGTCAATTAATGACTTTGCATATCTCGATGCTACTTTAAATACTGACATAATTCTATTTCGTAATTTGAGTGACCGGATTAGTTCAATTTAACATCATTCAGCAAATCTGCCACTAAAGCTTCTTGCTTACCTTGGTCCTCAAATTCTTTTGTTAACACTTTACGAGCGATATCCAAAGACAAAGAAGAAACTTGTGATTTTACCTCAGCCAAAGCTTTATTCTTTTGTTCTTCGATCTCCTCTTTCGCTTGAGCAATCATTTTAGCACCTTCATATTGTGCCTGTGTTCTTGCTTCAGCAACGATTTTCTCTTTTAGCTCTTTTGCTTCTTTAAGGATAACATCACGTTCCGCACGAGCCTCTTTAAGCAATTGTTCGTTCTCATTTGTCAAACGAGCCATTTCTAATTTGGCCTTCTCAGCAGCTTCCAATGCATTCGCAATCCCTTGCTCACGTTCATCCAAAGCGTTGACGATAGGTTTCCAAGCAAACTTGCCCAATAAAAAGATCACAACCAATAAGATGATTAGTTGCCAAAAGAACAAACCGTACGAGAACTGATTAATTAATGCTTCCATTTATATACAATTGTAAATTATAATTTTCTTTTGTTTGTATTTTTTTGTTTAAATACAGTCTGCAACCAACCGTTGCAAACTGTATTTAGTAAACTTTTAATCAGCTTGGATTATTTACCTAAGATTAAAGCACCGAATGCTAAACCTTCAACTAAGGCACCAATGATGATCATCGCAGTTTGAATTTTAGATGCTGCTTCTGGTTGACGAGCGATAGCTTCCATAGCTGAACCACCGATTTTACCTAAACCTAAACCTGCACCGATTACGATTAAACCTGCTCCAATTAAGTTGTACATAATAATTATTTTATAAAATTTAACAAAAAAATTCAATTAATGATGTGCGTGTTCTTCAACAGCCATTCCGATAAATAAAGATGACAACATTGTAAAGATAAAGGCCTGCAAAAACGCAACCAGTAACTCCAAGAAAAACAACACTAATGTCAACAACATCGACACCCCGATACTACCACCGACAGTCAACTGTTGTTGAAATAAATATACGATTGCGATCAAACCCATTACAACGGAGTGACCAGCAGTAATATTCGCAAACAAACGCAACATCAAGGAGAAAGGTTTTGTAAACATACCCAACACCTCAATTGGCGCCAAAATAAATTTGAAAGGAACTGGAACACCTGGCATCCAAAAAATGTGTTTCCAATAATCTTTATTAGCCTTAAAGTTGGTAATAAAGAAAGTGAATAAAGCCAAACATAAAGTGACTGTAATATTTCCCGTTACGTTAAAACCTAGTGGAGTCATACCCAACAAGTTTAAAACAAAGATCAAGAAAAACACAGATAAAAGATAAGGCATAAATTCTTTATAACGATGACCAATATTTGGAACAGCCATCTCATCACGTACATATAAAACCAATGGTTCTAAAACACGACCAACACCTTTAGGAAGGTTATTGACACCTTTCTTATATGTTTTAGCCAGACATATGAAACCCCAGAACAATAAGAATGCTGCCAATAACAGGCCCACCACATTCTTTGTAATCGAGAAATCTAAAGGTTTTGCATTCGTAGGGTGATGTGCTTCATCAAAGTTTAAGGTACCTGCAGCGTCCGTTTTATAGATTTTGCCATGGTAAAGTGTATAGTATTGACCGTTTTTCTCCACAACAGACTCGCCATGATGAAACTCGCCAGAAGAAAAAACAACCAATCCATTATCAATAAGAATTACTGGCAATGGAAAACCATAATGTTTTCCTGCTTTTTGATCGGAGAACAAAGAAAAATAATGATCATCCTGTAAGTGATGTTGACTATACGCTTTGATTTCCTCAGCTTGGGTTTTAGGCGCATCCCCATGCGCTTCCTCAGCTGCTTTTAAGGTAAAAGGATTGACAGCAAGAAAAATTACTGCAAATAATAAAAGTGCTCTCTTAAGATTCACCATTTCAGATTACTATTGAATAATAAAAAATTTTGCGCAAAAATACAATTTTATTTGGCATAAATCACCATTTGTTTAAACTTTTTCCAAAAATAGTTTAAACCTTTTTATCTGCTTGATTTAAAGCACTAAAAGCGACATAGACATCCACAAACAGAGAGATAAAAAATACGACCAAAAAGTTATATTCGATAAAGTTATTTTCAAAGGTCTTTAACCCGTCTTTAATATAAATATATCCTGCAACACCTTTCAGGAGCACCAGCCCCAGAAATATAACCCCCAGTTTCTCCGGCATAGACCAATTTGCAAAAAATATCAAGACCGCAACCAGCAACGAAGAACAGAATCCAAAAGTATACAGCCCCACAAGACTGTAGGAGGTTTTGGCCCAGTATTGTTCCATGTTCATTCCGGATATCACTAAATAATGTGCAGTAAAACTTGCCACAAAGACGATCAGCAGTATAAGTATGCTTTTCAAATAACTATTCATTCTTATTAATTTGATTTGCCTGCCTGATGAACTGATACAAGGATACAACCACTCCCAACAACGTCAATCCCTTCATTCCCCATTCACCCGCAATGGCATATTTATTATCTAACCAACTCCCGACCCAATAAAATAAATATATTGTCACGCCCATCTGAATCGGCATGGAAGTAAATACAATCCATTTGTTAATTTTCTTATTGGTTTTCTCCTCTTTCAATTAGCTTATAATAAAAGGTTGACAAATATACATCATAAATCCTTACCCACTACAATCCTAAAACTTTTTGTCCAATTTTAATATCAGGATAATCGATATCTGCCCCCAACAGCATCTTCAGTTCAGAAGATGATTTGTCTGGATTTGCACGAATGACATCAAGGATGCGGTCAAGCTTTTCTTGATCAATTAATTCTGTTGCCTCTACCTCTGTCCCTACAAAATTAATCAGATGCCCATAGATTGTACCAGCGACCATCCCACGCTTGCTCGCAATATCAGCGATAGTCATCCCCTCTTTAAACATTTCTAACGAAATATTCTTTGTATCCAGCTTTTTAGCTCCTTCTTCGTCAGCGCTTTGTGCGGCCAATTCATCTTTTTCTTTTGTCTTGACCTGAGCAGCTACATCAAGCATAGCTGTTTGAAAATCTTCTCTTTTGGATAGCGTTTCGGCAATAATTAGACAATGTTGCAACTGCTCACGTTTCCGCTTATAATCCAACAATATTGCTTTCAATTCATCAACATATTTCTTTGTCCGCTTGCGGATCTGATATTCTTCAATATGCTTTGTCAGGGCCGCAATAAGATCCTTATCCATCCGTGGTAAAAACCAATTTACAGCGGCAGTAGAACGCTCGCAAATCAGGTCATAATCAATCGCATCCTTATCCCTAAGGAGATCATAAAGGACAACGATAAATTTGTGGGCCACCTTCTCCTGTGTCTGGAGCTGTTTAACGATCTCCTGAAAAAATTGAACAGCCTGCTCTTTCCCATCGATATTGCGTTCATCCATTGATTTCAGCAATTCCGAAGTTTCCACCAAAAGGCCATCCCACCGAAAACCATTCATCAAAATCTGTCCCAGATAATTTCGTTGGCACTGTTCCAATATTTCGTTAATACTGGACTGGGAATGCGCTCGTTGCGCAAACTCGACCACCTGATAATCTGTACGAATGGCATAAGATGGAATAATGGATTTAAGTACAAGCCCGTCCAAACTCGTCAAACGGCTTAACGCAACATAGACCTGTCCGGCCGCAAACGAGGTACCCGCATCAATAATTGCTTTCTGAAAAGTCAGACCCTGGCTCTTATGGATTGTAATAGCCCAAGCCAGTCGCAAAGGAAATTGAGAAAATGTCCCCAAGATCTCTTCTTTGATTTGATCCTGCCCTTTATCATAATTATAACGGATATTTTCCCAGGTCTCTCTTTTGACTCTCACCTCGTCAGAACCGTCAGGAAAAGTAACTGATACTGTTCCTTGTGTTGTATCAATATGTTTTACCGTACCGATCTTACCATTGTAATACTTCCGCTCATCACCAGAATCATTCCGAATGAACATCACCTGTGCTCCTATTTTTAAGGACAGCGTTTCCTCGGCAGGATAAGATCCTTGCGCAAAGTCATCCTTCACAACGGCTTTTAAATTAAGCATCTTTCCCGACAACGAAGCCAATTTTGCACTGTTGATCTCATCCGCATTCCGATTATGGGATGTCAATGTAATATATTGCTCCTCCTCTTTTGGCACAAAATCCTGTTGGTAATAGCCATTTAAGGTGGTTAGCATTTCACTGGTACATTGATTATTCCGTATCGCATTCAATATTGAAATAAACCCTTCATCCTGCTGACGATAAATTTTATTAAGCTCTAGCATGACCAAAGGGCTGTCCCTTAGAATCTTCGCATTGAAGAAGAATACAGACGAATAATGATCGCGGAGAATATTCCATTCCGCATCTTTGACCACTGGAGGCAATTGATATAAATCGCCAATAAATAATACCTGCAATCCCCCGAACGGACGCATATCGCGACGAACAGATTGTAATATCACATTGATCGCATCCAATGTATCTGCCCGTACCATCGAAACCTCATCGATAATCAATAACTCAAGTTCCTGTAAAATCGCCCGACGTTGTTTCGTTAGCTTTATTGTACTGAACAAACGCGATTTATTATAAATATGACTATCCTGCTCATCCCAGCGCAACTCATAATCTTCAACAAACGTTCCGAAAGGAAGCCAAAATAAAGAGTGAAGTGTCGTCCCACCAGCATTCATGGCAGCTACTCCCGTTGGCGCAGTAATCGCCATTTTCTTATAGCTATGCTCACGAATATACTTCAAGAAAGTCGTCTTTCCCGTACCTGCTTTTCCTGTAATAAATACATTCTGATTGGTTTGGTTAACAAATGCAACAGCCTGCATAAATGCTGTGTTTTCTCGATCGACTTGAAAATTTGACATATCCTGAAATTAGATTGACCACAAAACTAAGTATTTCATTTTGAAAACATATCCTATCGTTAGATTGTATATTTGATAAAAAAGTATATTTTATTAATGATTTTAGTAAAGCTAAAACGGTTAACTAAAAATATTAATGATTTTTTTCTATATTTAGCTGCTGAATTAATGATCAATAAATTTTTAGAAATTTTATAAGATGGCTATAGATAAAACCGCATTATTTGAAAAAGTGCAAGAGATGTTGACATCCAAAGGATTCAACATTGAGAAGTCGGATGCAGCGCGCCCTTGGGGTGGCTTTTTTGTCATCGACGAATCCCAGGCACAAGAGTTCGCAAATGAGTATTTTGGTGGATTGGATGTTCAGGAGTTAAGAATTTCAGGAAAATTAAGCCCAAAAATTCTGATCGTTGCTCCAGACAAGAGACTTTCTTGGCAATACCACCACCGCCGTGCTGAAATCTGGCGTGTTATTCAAGGCAACGTAGGTGTTATGGTTTCTGATACAGATGAGGAGTCAGTGGTATCTACTTTGAAAGAAGGTGAAACGATCAGATTACGTCAGGGACAACGTCACCGTCTAATTGGCTTGGATGGCTTTGGTATTTTGGCAGAAATTTGGCAACATACCGATGCGAACAACCCCTCAGATGAAGACGATATTGTTCGTGTTCAAGACGACTTTGGAAGATAGAAGTACTTTCTATCTATTCTTCATAAAAGGGCTGTCCACAAATGACAGCCCTTTTTCATTTTCATAGCTATCCCCCTAGATTCGTCATTTTTTCAGATATTGAAGTCTCATCTATTGCATCCGTATTTTATTAAGATGAAAATATCAGCTAGGTCTATTCGCCTCATTCTGACCATTAATTAACCTCATGATGATTTCGTTCCAATAAATTAGCTGTCACAATCCTAATTTTTACTATTTTAGTATACATAATAACAAAAATGTCACATGATGAGCAACAACGAAAACCAAAGAAGTTCTGGAATATTAAACAGTCTTAAAAAATTAATTTTCGAAGATGATCAGACGAACTCTGCCCCTCAATCTCCGGCTTCAGCACCTGCTGCTCCGACACAAGAAAAATTAAATACTCCCACACCAACATATACGTCGGTAACACAGCCTGAAGCAACAGGCAAGACTCCGCCGCCTATTCCTATTACAGCCAACGATGGGTCCACGGATCTCAAAGAAATGAAACTAAAGGTTTATGCCATCCTCGAAAAACTCAATGAGCAGGGTGTCGATTTTTTTGAAGTCTGGAATGCCGCTGCTGCAATGGGAAAAGTAGAAGAAAACACCTTAAAAGCGGCCTATACCTCACTTAAGTTTGTCGATAGTTCACTATCGAAGGAAAAACTTGTGGCAACTGGCACAAATTATGCTAATAAGCTTAAAGAAACCATAGCCAAAGAGTCCGACCAGAAACAGGGGGAAAAGAAAAGGACAGAACAGGACCGAACAATGGAAATTGCGAATTTGAACAGTGAAATCAAAGCATTAACGGAAAATATCACCAAATTGCAAGATGACCTACAGAAAAAGCAGGTCGCCCTGGGACAGATTAATGAGAAGTACGAACCAAAGACCAAAGAAATCGAACAAAAAATAGCAATAGGCAATGCTGCTGTTGGTGAGGTTATTACCGAAATAAACAACGCATTGCATATGATTAATCAATCAATTAAATAACTATAAATCAATGGAAAAAAAAGATCAATACATCAATATTCCTGCTGAAATAAAGACACAACTCCCCATATTTCAAGTTTTGGGAGATCATTTACCCGCACAATTAAAATCTCCGGAAGCAAAAAAGACTGCTTCTACTGTTTTCTTTTGGGCATTACTTTTGGGCGGCGCATTTGCTTTTTTCAAATTCCTTCCCATTATGCTCGAATACGCAGGAAAGAGCATTTTATTTGTTATTTTCAGTATTATCCTGATCACCTTATTGCTTTTAGCTCCTAAGATCATCGCTCTACTACATCGCTTGGGTACCGTGCTACTGTTCAAAGGTGAAAAATCCATTATTAGAAATAATCCCATCGAGACTTTACAATTGCTGTCCCGTGATGCCAAAGACACATTAAAACGTGTAAAGGAGAAGATCAGTAATGTCGACGGTGTTCGCATTGATATGATTCAAAGCGGTGAAACGGCGCAAAAAACTGCGGAAGAAAAGTATACTTATGCGAAGAGGTTTACAGCTGAAGCTGCTAATCTTGATGAAAAATCAAAAGAAGAAGCCAGCAAAAATAATGCAGAGAAAGCCAATGCTTATGCAAGAGATGCCAAGGAGACACGTACCAAAGCTTTTTTGCTAGGTAAAGAAGGGGAATCAGAAGAACAAAATGCACGTAGCTATGTGCAATACGCTAATCAGTTTGCGAAAGTACTGGAAGTCCTCAAAGACAATGAAAGCGCAGCACGTATCTATGTAAGTACATTGGATAGCAGTATTTCAATTATTTCCAAGAAGTTAGAAGCAACACAAAAAATGAAAAATGCAACGGATGGACTTGCCGATGTATTTAATATCAAAGATGGATGGGCTTTTCAGGAAGCAATGAATGCAGCTACAGGTGCTATCAGTCAAAACATTGCTTCGATTAGATCCAACTTGGATTTCTTGGATCAAAACAACAACATCACGGTCGGTGGCGCCCCTTCACAAGGAGAACTGGAAGAATTTATCCGTAAGGTCGACGAACGTAATTTGAAAGTACTCAATGTCACTCAGATGTCTGATGCAAGCTACGAGCTCAAGCCAGAGGAGAAAATCGACAAAGGCTTTACATTACTAGATTAATTAACAAAACAATATCATATTATTCAAAATTATGGAAGAGAAATCGACATGGGCCAGATTAAGATGGCCTATCAAAGCAATTATTATCGCGGTACCTATTCTTGCCATTGGCTATTGGGCGATGCAATCAGGCAAATTCGACACTACCCCAACTGTTAATAGAGCTGATACAACCAGTTTCAACGCACCAGATGCAGCTACCCCAAGCTCTGGAAGCGCACGTTCATTCAATTATCAACCTGAAAAACCGGTTGATGGAGAGTATAAGGGTGTTGTAGAAGTGGGCGCCTCAGGATTCAATTCCTTTGTCGTCAATATGGATAAAGAAAATCGTTGGGAGATTATTTCCAAAGATTTTGGCAAATCCTTTGCTTATGAAGGCTTAGCCAATACCGAAGATATCCGTAAAGGATTAAAAGACTATATCGGCATGATGCTCGATAAGGGAGTAAAATCCAAAAATATCCACTTTGTTATCAGCTCCGGCGCACAGAAAGAACCTAAGACGACGGTGATTAGTTCCGAACTCAGAAAAATGGGGTTTGTTGTTAACTTAGTGACTGCCGAACAAGAAGGAAAACTAGCGCTTAAATCTGTTCTTCCTAAGGCTTATGAAGAAAACTCTTTTGTTGTGGATATCGGTTCGGGCAACACCAAGATCTCCTGGATTGATGGTGATACCAAATCTGAGGAAGCGCCTGGGGCAAAATATTATGAAAAAGATCTAAAAGACGATGCCGTTTATGCGGAAGTGAAAAAATTAGGCGAGAAAATACCTACTGGAAAAAGAGAAGTATGTTTTATCATCGGTGGCGTTCCTTTTGAATTAGCATCTCAGACACGTCAAGGAGAAGAACGGTTTACTGTATTGAACGACCCTTCCTCTTATAAAGCAGAAAAAATAAAAACCAAAAGCGGAGTAAACATCTACAAAGCACTTAAAGACGCTACCAATTGCGATACCTTTGTATTTGACTGGGACGCAAACTTCACGATCGGCTTCTTGCTTTCATTGAATAAATAATTACATTTTACAGCAACAAAAAGAGCTGTACTTTGAAAAAAGTACAGCTCTTTTTGTATCACCATTACAAACCTTAGCCCATAAAGCTCAAAAGATATAATACTAAGAGAATCAAAAGGATCAGGGATACTATTTTCCAGACACTATACGGTCTTTGTCCATAAACCTTGCCATTGAAAGCATTCACCATAATTTGATAACTCTTACCCTTATACTGATAAGCTGAGAGCCAGACCGGCAACAAAATATATTTCAATCTGATCGACTTAAAATCGCTATCGATGGAATCAATGTCCTGTGTATCCCCACCAATATCATCTTCTACCTGTCGCACAATTTCACGATCCATAATAGCACGGGCAGTTCCGGCAGCCACCACATGATCAACACTGAAAGTCTCCGCGATAAAACCACTTAAATACTGTTCATTAAACGGTTTCAGGTAATCTAGATTCCAAGGACCAATTTTGTCCGAAAACTTTTCGGGTAGTGAGGTGGATCCAGAAATAACAATATCTCTAAATCGACTATAGATCCTTCCTGAAGCCGGATACCAGTTCGTGCGGCGCTCTTCATATTCCTCCATTTCACCGTCTGAATTACGTCGTGTCCGTGTTACATAATAATATTCCCCACGGGATCCTTCATAAGAAGAATCTACATCGGAGTCATAGGACCAAAATGGGATATATACCCCCTTCAAACGGTCGTTTCGCGTATTAAAGATTTTTTTGAAATCATTGGGAGCAAACCAGACCTTCCCTGCCCATTGGGTCAATAATCCAAAAGCCTGTTTGTAGTCAACTGTAAAAGGTACAAGTCCGTGGGGTCTGACAATACGTCTTTGCTGATGATCAATAACCAATGGTGATGCACAGAAGGCACAAACATCTGCGGTAACATGCGGATTCAACCTTGAATTAGCGCCACAGTTGCTGCAATGAACAACCTCAGCTAGATAACTATAACGTTCATCTGCTACACCCTCCATCGCTTTACCAAAAACCTTATAATCCGTTGCTTCAATCTCGCCACTTACTGGTATTTCATCCGCAATTTCATTTTTAGTCCCACAATAAGAACATTCCAGATAGGAAGTTCCGGGTTGATAAGTCAAAACGGCACCACAACCTTGGCATTTTAACCTCCGATCTATTTCGGAGGTTTTCTCTTCAAAACTCATACTCGTGATAGCACTTATATCTCTAAACTCCAGGAATTGGTGGCGGGGTCTGTGAAAACAAATCCTTCAATTCTACAACTTTATCGGCCTCAGTCCAGTTATCGAGCCCTTCCTTCCATACTAACGTTGACGTGGTAAGCGTACCTTCACCCACTAATCCACGCAATTGTTCCTGATCGAAAGGTCCCTCCTGCTTGCCTTTTATAGCCAGGTAATAAGCAACGGCCTTGGGTAATGGCGGTGGCCCAGCTGATCCTGCTGCAACAGCTCCCGCACCGGCAACACCAGTAGGGTTATTCCCGTCAAAATTATTCGGTTGGAATACATTGCCCATTTGTCCAACCATCCCAGCACCCAAACCTGCACCAAAGCCTGCGCCAACAATACCACCACTGCTTGGATTTTCCGCTGCTTTCTCCATCGAATTGGCTGCTTGAAATTGCGCATAAGCACCAAGGTTCCCAACCACGCCCATACTACTTCTTTTATCCAGTGCTTTTTCCACTTCTTCTGGAAATGAGATATTCTCAATCAGAAATTTGGTCAAGCTCAATCCGATCTCCTCAAAATCTCCGGTAATTTTTTGTTGAATCAATGCGGAAACTTCATCGTAGTTAGAAGCTAAATCCAACGCTGGAATTTTTGATTCCGCAATAGCATCCATACCTCTTGACACAGCAATATTGCGCAATTGCTCGGTAATATCATCGACAGTAAATACCGGAGTCGTCGCAACCAACTGTTTCATAAAAACAGGGACATCTTTCACTTGAAAGGAAAAATTTCCAAAAGCGCGAAGACGTATTGGCCCAAATTCAGGGTCACGCAACATAATCGGATTTTTTGTTCCCCAACGTTGATTGACAAACTGACGTAGGTTAATAAAATAGACATCTGCCTTAAACGGGCTATTAAAGCCGTACTTCCAACTTCTGATGGTTGTCATAATCGGCATGTTTTGTGTAGTCAATTCATATCTTCCGGGTTGAAATACATCAGCAACCACACCCTCATTTAAAAAAACTGCCGCCTGCCCCTCACGTACAGTAAGTTGTGCGCCCATTTTTATTTCATTCTGATACCTAGGAAATTTCCATACTATCGTATCAGTACTATTATCGACCCACTCGATAATATCAATAAATTCATTCCTGATTTTATCAAATAACCCCATAAATTTTTCTCTTTACAATTACTTACACTAAATGTAAACATTTCTTGGGAAATCGCCAATTTTACCAATCATATCAGAAACCATAGATATCTAAAAAATTTAGTCTTCCATACCATATATCGTTTTTATTTTTTATACTTTTGTTAGCTAAGTTCTACATAAATTTATGAGTACATATAACGAAGACAGTATTAGGTCCCTGGATTGGAAAGAGCATATCCGCCTTCGTCCGGGAATGTACATAGGAAAATTGGGGGACGGTTCGGCCTACGATGATGGCATCTATGTCTTATTGAAGGAAGTTGTCGACAACTCGATTGACGAATTTGTGATGGGTGCCGGTAAAACCATTGATATTACTGTAAACGAAAACAAAGTTTCAGTACGCGATTATGGCCGTGGAATTCCGATTGGCTCTGTCGTAGATGTAGTTTCCAAAATCAATACAGGTGGTAAATATGACAGCAAGGCCTTCCAAAAATCCGTTGGATTAAATGGTGTGGGTACAAAAGCCGTCAATGCATTATCCAGCCAGTTTACGGTACAATCCTACCGCCAAAATATAACGCGTATCGCGCAGTTTTCCAAGGGGGAATTGGTAAATGACGAACAGAAAGACACTACCCAACGTAATGGTACATCGGTAACATTCTATCCAGATGATTCTATTTTCAGAAACTACAAATACCGTTCAGAATTTGTAGAGAATATGATCTGGAATTATGTTTTTCTGAACTCAGGTCTTACGATCAACTTCAATGGACAGCGATTTATTTCTGAGAATGGATTAAAAGATCTATTAGAAAGGAATATTGACGCCGAATCCATGCGCTATCCAATCATTCACCTACGTGGGGAGGATATCGAGATTGCAATGACCCATGGTCAACAATATGGAGAAGAATATTATTCCTTTGTTAATGGTCAGCATACAACACAAGGGGGAACACATCAAGCAGCATTCCGCGAAGCACTTGTAAAAACCATTCGCGAGTTCTACAAAAAAGAATTTGATGCATCAGATATTCGATCCTCGATTATTGGTGCCATCGCCATAAAAGTACAGGAACCGGTTTTCGAATCCCAGACAAAAACAAAATTGGGCTCTCAGAGTGTAGGCCCAGAAGGCCCAACTGTAAGAGGGTTTATCAATGACTTTCTCAAAAAAGCATTGGATGATTACCTACATAAAAATCCAAGTACTGCCGATGCGCTTCAAAAGCGTATTCTCCAATCTGAAAGAGAACGGAAGGATATTGCAGGGATCAAAAAACTAGCGAATGAAAGGGCTAAAAAGGCCTCTTTACACAACCGCAAATTGCGTGACTGTAAAGTCCATTTTAGCGATAAAAACGAGCGTAACCAAGAAACGACACTTTTCATAACAGAGGGTGACTCCGCTTCAGGTTCGATCACCAAATCACGTGACGTACAGACTCAAGCCGTTTTCAGCTTAAAAGGAAAACCGTTGAACTCTTATGGCATGTCCAAAAAGATCGTTTATGAAAACGAAGAGTTCAATCTCTTGCAGCACGCCCTAAATATTGAAGATGGGTTAGATGGACTACGTTATAATAATATCGTTATCGCTACAGATGCTGATGTCGATGGAATGCACATCCGTCTTCTGTTATTGACCTTTTTCTTACAGTTTTTCCCTGATTTGGTCAAAGCGGGACATGTATCTATTCTCCAAACACCATTATTCAGGGTTCGGAACAAAAAAGAGACGATCTACTGTTACTCGGATGAAGAAAGACAAAAAGCAATTGCAAAACTAGGAGCTAAGCCTGAGATCACGCGATTTAAAGGTTTAGGCGAAATATCGCCCTCTGAGTTTGGACTCTTTATCGGAAAAGATATCCGTCTTGACCCCGTTATTTTATCAAAAGACAATAAAATTCAACAACTATTAGAATATTACATGGGCAAAAATACACCAGATCGACAAAAACATATTGTCGAAAATCTACGTGTAGAAGTAGACCTTGAAGAAGAACTAACAAAAAAAGCGGGTTAAATTAACCCGCTTTTTTGCGACCTACGACCAATATTTCATGCACAACCAAACCTTAATTCTGATCCAATGTCAAGATGCCGTTGGATTGGTAGCCAATATTTCCAACACCCTAGCCCAGTATCAGCTTAACATCATTACCATGCGGGAATATGTTGATGAGGAGGCGAACAAGTTTTTTGTCCGCGTTGTCTGCAATGGTCTTTTTCCTGATCAAACACAGCTCGCCAATTCCCTAGCCAACGTACTTCCTCCCTCAGCTCAGATTCAAGTCAACCCCAGCAATCGAAAGAAAATTGTTGTTCTCGTAACCAAAGAGCACCACTGTTTAGCAGATATTCTTGTCCGGCAACATTTTGAAACCTGGGGAGCAGAAATACAGGCTGTCATTGGTAATTATGATACTTTACGTTCGTTTACGGATAAATTTGAGATCCCATTCCATTATATTTCGCATGAAGGTATATCGAAAGAAGATTTTGAGACACAATTGATTACCCAAATCAAACAATACGATTTTGATTATATTATTCTCGCAAAATTTATGCGGATCCTCTCCCCCCTATTTGTTGCAACATTCGAAAATAAGTTGGTCAATATTCATCATTCATTTCTGCCTGCATTTATCGGGGCAAACCCTTACAAGCAGGCACATTCTCGAGGTGTAAAAATCATTGGCGCGACAGCACACTTTGTCACGGACCAGCTTGATGAAGGCCCTATCATAGTTCAAGATATTCGTCATGTCAATCATACCTATACAGTCAAAGATATGGTTACTGCTGGGAAGGAGATTGAAAAAGCAGTTTTAAGTAGAGCGATCCGCTTATTGAGTGAAGACCGCGTGATGCTCAACGATTACAAAACGATTGTATTTGAATAGTGATCACAATCACCACTTTACACGTATAGTCATTATTTTTTTATCGCGTTATTCTTGATTATTTCGTAAAAGAACTATTTAAGAATGACGCACACTTTCCATATCCCTGTATTAGGACTTGCTTTTTCAATAGACTCAGCAATCAAAGTTGCCCGCTATGGCATCTCAACGGTCATGTCTATTGTAGACGATGAGCTCATAGAGCGCATCCGGGCATATTACTGCAAACTTAACCAACTAGCCTATAACCCCATTTATAAGCACGAAGAAGATTATAGGGCCAGTCGAATCACCGCTTATCTTGACTTGGTCAAGACTTTAGTAGAACAGCAGATGGAAACGCTAAAGCAGCAAACTTTTACAAAGGATTCTGATCTAACAAAATATTTTCAGTTATTGCCGGAATCTCATCCTGCTAGACCAATCTATCATGCCATGGAAATTGAGACCAATACCAGTATCAAGCGGCAGTTACAAGAACTATTGGTCGGCTATGTAAACCCCGGTGAAATCGATGTCAATATTATGTCCAAAGTGGATAAACTGAACTTCAGAAATAATACTGCCCTAGATCAAAAATATTCAGATGCATCAGCTGCACTACGTGGATTCGCCAATTCCTCATTACATTCTGCTGTTATCCTATCAGCGGGAATGAATCATCATTTATACGCCTATTTGGCCGAATTACCAGCATTCTTTCCAAAAGCCGACAGTACGTTTGACAAAAAGGTTGTTTTGAAAGTCAGCGACTTTAGATCATCGCTTATTCAGGCAAAATATCTAGCAAAAAAAGGTGTTTGGGTATCTGAATTCCGGGTAGAGTCTGGATTGAATTGTGGTGGGCATGCATTCGCTACTGATGGTTTTTTATTAGGTCCCATTCTTGAGGAATTCAAAGAGAAAAAAGAAAACTTAAAAATTGAACTCTTTACAATTTATCAGGATTATTGGGCATCCCAAGGTGTACTATTAACGGTTTTGCCTCCAATTAGGTACACTGTACAAGGCGGAGTAGGGACAGCTATGGAACACCGGTTTCTACTGGATTACTATGAATTTGATGCCGTAGGTTGGGGTTCTCCATTTCTAATGGTTCCAGAAGCTACAACCGTAGACAATGAAACACTGAAAGCACTAGAGGAAGCTGAGAAATCAGATTTCTATTGCAGTGGAGCATCGCCTTTAGGAGTACCATTTAATAATTTTAGACCAAGCAGTGCCGAAAAGTTACGATTGGAACGCATCAAAAAAGGGAGACCGGGTAGCCCCTGCAAGAAGGAATATCTTATCGCTAATCGTGAGTTCGGAGAAAAACCGATTTGTACCGCTTCGCGCGCTTATCAGCATCAAAAGATCCAAGAACTGCAGGCGCAAGAACTTACCGTTGAAGAATATAATAGGTCATTCGATACCATCACCGAAAAAACCTGTCTCTGTGAAGGTCTGGCAGCTCCTGCCTATCTCAAATACGGCATCCAACAAAATAAAGAACAGGCTGCTGTTTCTATTTGCCCCGGACCGAATCTGGTTTGGTTCAAAAGACAGTATTCTTTAAAACAGATGGTTGATCATATTTATGGTCGGGGTTCTATCCTAGAGCATTCAGATAGACCATTTGTGCTAATCAATGAATTAGACCTTTACATCGATCATATTCAAAAGTACGTCGAGGACAATAAAGACTTCCTCAATGACAAAAAAATAAAATATATCACTAAGTTCAAGGCGCAATTACAGCTAGGGATAGATTACTATCATAATCTACAAAATAAACTCCTTTGTATCCCTAAAAGTACCCTGGAAGCCATACCATTACAATTGGAACTTGCTATGATCCGTTTAAATAATGTTCGTATTTAGGTACCATATCTATTTATGCTAAAAATAAACGCGGCAGGTCTTGTAGACCTGCCGCGTTTTATGTCATTAAGTACTTTCATTTATTTAACAGCAAGATCTACTTTGCAATTTTACGAAATTTCCCAAAAACGCCCAGCGGTAATTTCGGCCCTGCAGTAGCCTGTAGAAAAAGTTCTCCAATCTCTAAATTCTCTACTTTCGGAAATGCAGTTTTTATCAGATTCTCAACAATAACAGAAGAGAAACCTAATGAATAGGTATTTAAGATCAAGAAATGCTCCGTAGGATCCAGCAATTGGACAACCTCAGTCATCATCTCCATGATATGATCTTCAAGCTTCCATTTCTCTCCTTTTGGTCCATGTCCATATGCTGGTGGATCCAATATGATACCATTGTAAGTATTTCCACGTTTTAGCTCACGCTTGACAAACTTCAATGCGTCCTCAACCATCCAACGAATATTGTCGAGATTGGAAATCTCCATATTTTCATTGGCCCAGGTCACAACCTGCTTAATGGAATCAACGTGTGTTGTGTCCGCTCCTGCAGCCTTAGCTATTAATGAAGCACCACCGGTATAAGCAAAAAGATTTAAAACTTTAGGCTTTTCAGTCTTGAAGGAACGAACAGATTCCGAAATATAATCCCAATTGACAGCCTGTTCAGGAAATATCCCAACATGCTTGAACGAGGTAAGGCCCAACCTAAACTTGATCGCTACATCATCGTTTTTATATTGGATATGCCAACGATCTTGAATCTTCGGATTTTTTTTCAACCATTCTCCAGAGGTAGCTGAACGCCCCTTGAACTTGATATGATAACGTTTGTTCCATTCTGCATCGCTCAAAGCCTTAGGCCATACAGCTTGTGGTTCGGGTCTGATTAATATAAGATCTCCAAAACGTTCTAATTTTTCAAAATCACCACAGTCAATGAGCTCATAGTCCTTCCAATGTTGTGGGGTCAATAGTTGTATATTCGTTGTTGCCAAAATCAAAATTTTCCGACAAAACTAAGCTAAATTTCTTTTATATTGAAATTTAGCGTTCGCCCATCTTACTTAAAAATAACATTCGTAAGATTAAAACATATAAAAATTCCATGTAAATCAATAAAGACACAATCTGTACAAAAAACAGCTATTGATTATAGATTTCAATCATAGGCTTCCCTTTTTAGCATTTATAGTCCCATAGAGGCCTTTGCACTTTTCATCAACGGGCTTGCAAACACAAAATTATTTAATTCTTCTACATCTGACCGCATCATATCTTTATTGGATCCCTCCCAGAATTTCTGCCCTTGATATAAAAACAAAATATATTCACCAATTCCCATAACCGAATTCATATCATGGGTCACAACGACTGTTGTACACTTTAATTCTTGCGTAATTTTAAGAACCAGCTCGTCGATTACGATAGAGGTTTCAGGATCTAAACCTGAGTTGGGTTCATCACAAAAAAGATATTTGGGATTCATACTGATTGCACGCGCAATGCCTACCCTTTTTTTCATCCCTCCAGATAACTCCGCGGGGAACAACTTGTTGCGTCCCTCTAAATTAACTTGTTCCAAACAATGGTTCGCACGGTCCAATTTCTCAGATTTAGACATATCTGTGAACATATCTAGAGAGAACATAATATTCTGCTCGACTGTCATTGAATCGAATAAGGCCGAATTTTGGAACAGCATACCTATTTCTTTCCGGATGGGCACGCGTTCCTCAAAATTCATCCGCGTGAAGTCCGTTTGGTCAAACAACACTTTTCCTTTTTCCGGATGATGTAATCCGACGATACATTTTAGTAAGGTACTTTTTCCCGAACCAGATCCACCAATAATTAAACTCACTTTTCCAGGTTCAAAATTTGCACTGATCCCCTTTAAAACATGGTTATCACCGAAAGACTTATTAATATTTTCAATTTGAATCATATGATCTTTTTAAAGCATTAATGCTGTAATCACATAGTCTGCCGCCAGAATAGTGATACATCCAACTACAACAGCTTCAGTGCTCGCTTGTCCTACTTCTAAGGCCCCTCCCTTCACTTTATAGCCTTTATATGCCGATACGGAAGTAATAATAAAGCCAAATACAACAGCTTTTACAAGTGCTACGGTCACTGTAAATCCATTAAAATTATCTTGAATACCTAAAATATAGTCCGCTGGAGTTACAGCTCCAGAAAGAGAGCCTCCTAATAGACCACCTACTAATGCACAGACTATGGCGATAATAACCAGCATCGGAATCATAGTCACTCCTGCCAATATTTTAGGCAATATGAGATAACCCGGAGCATTTATCCCCATAATCTCCAAAGCATCAATCTGCTCAGTCACGCGCATTGAACCGATTTGGGAAGAAATCGATGAGCCAATTTTCCCCATCAGTACCAATCCTGAAATCGTAGGTCCTAGCTCCAAAATATTTGAATCCCTATTGATGGAACCAATTATTGAATTGGGAATTAGATCGGAAACCATCTGAAAAGCGATCTGCATGGTCATTACGGCTCCAATAAACGTGGAAATGATCACAATAAGTCCTAAAGATCCTATACCGATATCAGTCATTGTCAGCATGGTCTCTTTCCAATAGATACGCCCCTTCTCCGGCCTTTTAAAGACTGACTTAAGGAGTATTAGATATGCACCAATGTGATGAAAAATCATATTATTAATTTAAATTCTATATATTATACACACCAATCTTGATGTTTGGTGCGTGTATCCATTAAAGGTACTTAATTCCAACAAATATATAAACAAGCGAAAACCTAAAAAGTAGGAGAAAAACAAAATTACTTACCGATCAATTACTCACATTTACCGAATTTTTATGTATAATAGCCTAATCTTTCGTGCAGTGTCTAACAAAGCGATTTACTTTTGGGATATATAACAAACGGAATTAGTCATGAACACACAACGTATAACAACTGGAATTACAATTCTTTTTATAGGGATTGTCTTATTATTATCCCAACTTAACAGTATTTCCTTTAATTGGGTAGGAATTTTCAGATATTGGCCATTATTTATTGTCCTCGCTGGAATCCGTATGCTGGTCCCTAAGGATCAACAAATAGGACAATTTATTGCTATCGGTGCTACTGTAGTTATCCTGGGCTTTCTTACATATATCGGACTATCTACCCCAAAAGAACCTCTTTTGACGCAATTACTAAAAAACAAGGGGGTACAGATCGATATGGACGATCCAAATGATAAGACCAACTATACAGCACAAAAACTACAAGTCCCTCTAAATGATAAAATCAAAAGCGCAAATTTAAACATCGATTTAGGAGCTACATCCTTAAAAAACGATACTGCAACTACATCATCAATTTTCACCGCATACAATACCTCTAGTGAATATCTTTTGGGTATGACTACACATGATGAATCTTCAGATAAAATTGATATTAACTTAAAAGGTAAATTCAAAGACAAAGATTTTAATAGCAAAAATAACAATACCTACATTGCACTCAATCCAAATATCGTATGGAAGCTAAACTTTGATATTGGTGCAATTGATGCCAAATTAGATCTTTCACCGTATAAAATTGAGGTATTGGATATTGATGCCGGGGCGACAAGTCTAAAATTAAAACTTGGACAACCTTTAGCAACAACAAAAATATCCATGGATGCTGGTGCATCTTCGATCGAAATTGCGATTCCAAAAAATGCAGCATGTCGTATCACCAGTGATAATGCCTTATCATCTACTTCTTATGAAGGCGACTTCTTAAAAATGGATGGTATGGTAAAATCAACAAATTATGATGCAGCGACTGAAAAATTTGATTTTGACATCAATGGTGGAATTGCTTCAATAAAAATTAGAAGATATTAATTGACAGTGATTTTTTAGTCAAGAAAAGCTAACTTTGTGTTATATATGAACACAAGTAATATGTTGACTTTACCAGGGATCTATTGCAATTCCAAGGTAGAATATTCGAGATGGAAAACAAGGGAAATTCAGATCGGTGATATCCCTATGGGTGGAGACAACCCGATCCGCATTCAAAGTATGACTACTGTGGATACAATGGATACACTGGGCTCTGTAGAACAGACTATTCGAATGGTAGAAGCAGGTTGTGAATATGTTCGTATCACTGCGCCAAGTATAAAAGAAGCTCAGAATCTTGCAAATATAAAAAGTGAACTTCGAAAAAGAGGTTATAACGTACCCTTAGTAGCAGATATCCACTTTACACCAAATGCTGCTGAAGTTGCCGCCCGAATCGTTGAGAAAGTTCGGGTAAACCCAGGCAATTATGCCGATAAGAAGAAATTTGATCTGTTGTCATATACTGAAGCAGAATATAAATTAGAACTAGAACGTATCTACACGAAGTTTGCCCCACTGGTAAACATTTGCAAAGAGTATGGTACTGCTATGCGGATTGGCACAAACCATGGTTCTCTTTCAGATCGGATCATGAGTCATTATGGGGATACTCCTGAAGGAATGGTAGAATCCGCCATGGAATTTATCCGGATGTGCGAAGATCTTAATTTCTATAATCTATGTATTTCAATGAAATCTTCCAATCCGCAAGTAATGGTCAAGGCCTACCGCTTGCTGGTTGAAAAGATGGTTTCTGAAAACATGAACTATCCGCTACATCTTGGCGTGACAGAAGCTGGTGATGGAGAGGATGGTCGTGTGAAATCTGCAGTAGGAATAGGTACACTTCTAGAAGACGGGCTTGGAGATACTGTAAGGGTTTCTCTTACGGAAGAGCCTGAACGCGAAGCCCCAGTAGCAATAGCGTTGGTCAATAGATATAGTCAGCGAAAAACCACTCTGGCCAATCAACCGAAAGAAGAAATCATACAACTCTCACCAGATAGCCCAACTATTCCATATCAGAGCCAAGAGGTCAATACCTTCATCGGCGGTTCCCTCGTTCCCAGAATCATAACAGATATCTCGAATGAAAATCTGAAAGACGCCCAAATTCTTACAAAAGTTGGTTACCGTTATGATATCCTTTTGGATAAATATCATATGGGTGAGCAATCCGTAGATTTTGTTTATCTAGGGGATCATTTGCCTTCATTTAATATGCCTGCAAATTTAAAACAGGTATATAATTTTGAGACATGGTCCAACCTTAAAGACAAGACAAATATCCATCCACTCTATACGCTGGAAGAGTTTGTACATGTAGACTATAAGGATAGTGTGTTGAATATGGTAAAAATTCATAATACGGATTTAACGAGCTCGTTATTTGAATCATTACCGTTAGACAAGACTGTTGTATTTATATTAGAAACCGACCATACACACGGAATGGCGGATCAGCGGCAATTTTTCCGAAATCTGCAAGAAATCGGTATTGATAATCCTGTCATTATCAAAAGATCCTATCGTAAAGAGGATTTTTCAGGTCCTATGGGCGAGTTTATGAACCCTGAGGAACCTATCTCGAAAATACAGTTATATGCTTCCACAGACATGGGTGCATTGTTAATTGATGGTTTAGGTTCGGGCATATGGATTGATTCTCCGGCGACCCCGTTAGAGAACATTGCGTCTCTTTCCTTCGGAATATTGCAAGCAACCCGCTCAAGAATATCAAAAACAGAATATATCTCTTGCCCAAGCTGTGGAAGAACATTGTTTGATCTTCAGGAAACCACTCAAATGATTCGGAGTCGCACCAATCACCTCAAAGGCTTGAAAATTGGCATTATGGGTTGTATCGTGAATGGCCCCGGTGAGATGGCTGATGCAGATTATGGATATGTAGGAGCTGGTCCTGATAAGGTAACCTTATATAGAGGCCAAGAAGTCGTCAAAAAGAATGTCAGTTCAGCACAGGCATTGGACGAATTGATCAAGATCATCCAAGATGATGGGCTATGGATTGATGAAGTACAAGAATAAGCGATAATATAATAAGGAAGGGGATCAAATGATCCCCTTCCTTATTATATTGTAAATTCAATTTTTTTATCAATTGAGTCTTCTCGTCATACTTAGCGGACAGAAAATCTTTTTACCACAGTCTCAGATCCAGCAACAACACGCACAAAATAAAATCCAGTTGTCAATTTGCCACCATGTTCAAAAGAAAGATTCTGAACACCAGCGTCAAGATTTCCATTCATCAGTTGTAGAATTTCATTACCTAAAGCATCCATGACTTTAATAGACACACTAGATGACTTTGCCAATTTAAAGGAAAGATTGACTTGTTCTGCAATCGGATTATAAAATACTTTAACGTTATTGATCAGTTTCTCAGTATCCTTAATATTGTTATCTCCAAATCCCTCATTACCGTTCCAAGTAGCTTGCAAAAAAGTATGGTCATCAGGAGACTTCGCATACACTCGACCTACCCCGCTGCACAAGGTCAGTGTGGTAATAAGTGTTAAATAAGCTGCTTTAAGTAGATTTCTCCCCATAGTGTTAAATTAGACTTCAAATATTGGTTACGGTTTAATCAAATATAACGCTAACTATTTGAATTATCAACAACAAAGTTAGTATTTTGTTTAAAATTTTTTGAGGTAAAGTAGGGATCGATAGATTCTTTTAACAAATTTTAACAGCTATTGCGCATGTCAAATGAAATGCTAAAATTTGGCGCAGCAAATGTACCTGCTTAAAGTACGGACAAAAAGTCTATTTTTGCATTATATTTTGAAATAAAATAATAATTAAATGACAGATAACAGTCATCACAACAGTATCAATAAGGTGAGTGTCGCCGGATTATTGATCAGTTTAGGAATCGTGTTTGGAGATATCGGCACCTCGCCGCTATATGTTTTCAAAGCAATCATGGGACAAGGTGCCATTCAAAAAGATCTTGTTTTGGGAGGCCTCTCCTGCGTCTTTTGGACACTTACCCTGCAAACAACCATCAAATATGTCTGGATCACCTTACGTGCGGACAATAAAGGCGAAGGTGGAATTCTTTCACTTTACTCTTTGGTTCGTAAACGAGCACCATGGTTGATTTTCCCAGCAATGATAGGTGCAGCCACATTGCTAGCTGATGGGATGATTACACCCGCTATCACAATATCCTCTGCGATAGAAGGTTTGGATATCAAATTTCCAGGTCTTCCAACGGTACCAATTGTTGTAACGATTATTTCTTTACTTTTTATTATTCAACGATTTGGCACTTCTGTTGTCGGAAAAGTATTCGGCCCGTTAATGACAATATGGTTCACGATTATTGGAGTTCTTGGTCTGTCCCATATCCATTTGGCCCCAGAAGTAATGAAAGCAATTAATCCGTATTATGCCTTTCATATCTTAATAACCTACCCACACTCTCTACTCTTGATCGGTGCTGTATTCCTTTGTACAACAGGTGCTGAAGCCCTATATTCAGATATGGGACATTGTGGTAAGGCAAATATTCGCATTAGCTGGATTTATGTTAAGATCACACTGATATTAAACTATTTTGGTCAAGGAGCCTGGTTATTAACACAGGAAGGTCGTGTCTTAGGCGGAGCAAATCCGTTTTACTCCATTATGCCAGATTGGTTTATCGGTTATGGTATTGCTATCGCAACTATTGCAGCCGTGATCGCCAGTCAGGCCATGATCTCGGGATCCTACACCTTAATTTCAGAAGCTGTACGTTTAAACATCTGGCCCAAAGTTGCTATCCGCTATCCTAGTGAGCATAAAGGTCAATTATATGTCCCGTCAATCAACCTTATTCTTTGGATCGGTTGTATGATCGTTATCTGGGTTTTCGAAGAATCAAGCAAAATGGATGCGGCCTATGGTCTTGCCATCAACCTAACAGTACTGATGACAACCGTTTTAATGGGTTATTTCCTAGCCATGAAAAAAGTCAACCGCGTACTCATTGGGATTTTCCTAGTAGCGTATTTTGTGATAGAATTGACATTCCTGATCGGTAATGGTGTAAAAATTGCCCATGGCGGTTGGTTGACACTTTTATTAGCGATTGCCTTGTTTGGTACAATGTACTGCTGGTATACCGCGCGCAAGATTAAAAATCGTTTTGTTAACTTTATCAATATCAATAAATATTATCCGATTATATCGGAATTGAGCGAAGACAAGTCCGTTCCACCCTTTGCGTCACATTTGGTATACCTGACCAGTGCAAATTTCAAATCTGAAATTGAAGCCAAAATTATTTACTCCATCATTAATAAAAAACCTAAACGCGCTGACGTTTACTGGCTGGTACACGTAGATGTTATGGATCATCCCCACACCAGGGAATATTCCATTGATCAACTGATCCCTGGAAAACTTATACGGATTGACTTCAAATTGGGTTTTAGAGAAGAACAGCGTATTAGCCTACTCTTCAGAAAAGTAGTTGAAGAAATGGTAAAAAAAGGTGAAATTGACATCACAAGTCAATACGACACACTCCGTAAACATAATATTCCAGGAGATTTCAAATTTGTTGTACTGGAAAAGGTATTATCCAAAACCAACCAGATGTCATGGATCGAAAAAGTGATTATGGACATTTATGGATACCTGAAAAAAATGAGTTTATCCGAAGAAAAGGGATTTGGTCTAGATTCCAGTTTCGTCACGATTGAACGAGTTCCACTGAATTTCCCCCAGACATCGGAGGTTCATCTCATACGAAAAGATTAAGTCTTAAAAGGTGGTGCAGAAGCATCACCTTTTTTATTCAATAGAATTGCATTACTTTTGTTGCAAATATTATATCATGGCAGACGCTAATCCAACAAAGAAATTACACCCTCGAAATAGACATCTCGATAATTACAATTTTGACGAACTTAGCAAAATCGAACCTTCCTTAAAAGATTTTGTTACAGTAAATGCTTATAAGCTCAAAACAATTGATTTTAACAACCCCGATGCTGTTAAGGTTTTAAATCAAGCACTTCTAAAAAAATACTACCACATCCAACATTGGGATATCCCAAAGGAAAATCTATGCCCTCCTATTCCAGGTAGAGCAGATTACATCCATTATGTTGCGGATGTTCTTGCCAGAGATAATAACGGTGAAATTCCAAAAGGAGGAAAGGTACGGGTGCTAGATATTGGTGTGGGAGCCAGTTGTATCTATCCCATTATTGGTCACCAAGAATATGGATGGAGTTTTGTTGGTTCAGAAATCATAAAAAAAGCATATAAAAACGCGATTGAAATTACACGTACAAATGTGAGCTTAAAAAAGAACATCCAAATACGATTACAGAACAATCCAAAAGCGATTTTCAAAGATATCATCCTCCCAGATGAAAAATTTGACATGATCATCTGCAATCCACCTTTCTTTAGTTCGCAGACAGAAGCATTACAACAATCCGTACGTAAAGCTACAGGTATAAAAAATGCTAAAATAGATGAGAATACCGTTGTCCAAACGTTCTCAGGACAAGGAAGTGAACTTTGGTGTGATGGCGGCGAGAAAGCCTTTTTGACACGCATGATATTTGAGAGCCAATTCTACAAAGATCAGGTTAAATGGTTCTCCTCATTGGTTGCCCATCGTGAAGACGTCCGTTTTCTACAGCATAAGTTAAAGAAAATCAATGTAAAAGAGTCCGAAGTTATCCGCATGGAACAAGGTAACAAAGTAAGCCGAATCCTTTTGTGGAGATTTTAATCGGTAAAAATTTTTAAAAGGAAAAGGAGCTATTGCAAAACAACAGCTCCTTTTCCTTTTAAAAATAGGGGACGCTATCCCTCAATAGATACTGATTTATTGAGCTTAGAATGTTTATAGCCATACATAAAATACACAACTAAACCAATGACCAACCAAATCACAAAAATAATCCAGTTACTTGCACCAAGCTCGGTCATCAAATAAAGATTAATCAATATCCCGATAACAGGTAAAAGCGAAAAATTCATTTTAAAACTATAAATACCCAGACCCAACCATGTTAGCCAAAAAATGATCACTAACATTTTATGTTCTACTATTTCCAAAATGGAAAGCTTCTTCCATTCGTCCAATGTATCTTTTCCATAGATTCCTATCAAGACAGTCGCGATGATGAGTCCTGCTCCAACAACGTATTTACCATTGATGTAGGGAACCTTAAATTTGGATTTGGCCGATAATCCCGAATAATCCATATACAGTACACCTGCACAGACTAAAATAAAAGCGAAAAACGTACCCACACTCGTCAAATCAACAAAGAAGTCCATCTTGAAAAATAAAGAAGGAATCGCTACGACAAGACCTGTTACAATTGTCGCAAAGGAAGGTGTTTTATATTTCGGGTGAATAGTCGCAAATTTCTTCCATAATAACCCGTCCCTACTCATTGTCATCCAAATCCTTGGTTGAGCCAATTGATAGACCAGAAGGGCACTGGTAATCGCAATAACAGATGTTACTGATATAACCCCAGCCATATGGTCAAATCCAACATACTTAAACACAAAAGCCAAAGGATCCTTTACATTAAGTTCAGTATAATTTACCATCCCTGTCAACACCAAAGTAATAGCCACATAGAGTACTGTGCAAATCAATAAACAATAAATCATTGCTTTAGGTAGATCGCGTTGTGGGTTTTTACATTCCTCGGCAGTTGTTGAGATCGAATCAAATCCGATAAAAGCAAAGAATACGGCCGCCACACTTCCAAGTACCCCCTGTAGGCCATTTGGTGCAAAAGGAGTCCAATTTTCGGGCTTCACGTAAAAGATTCCACCAAAAATTACCGCCAAGATTATCCCGACCTTGATCATAACCATAATCATGCTTGCTTTTTGGGATTCCTTAATACCTATATAAACGAGCCAAGTAACTAAAAAGGTAATTACACCTGCTGGTAAGTCAAATATAATGGGCATTCCTCCGATCCGTGGCGCACTGTTAAATGCAGCAAGTCCATGCTGATCAATAGCCGTAAGACTTGACATCCCATGCTGATTCATTTTATCCACAGCATCATATGCATACCCTGGTGCCATCGAAAGCCAAGCAGGCATGTGCAGCCCAAACCCTTCCAGCATAGAAACAAAATATTGCGACCAGGAAATAGCTATTACCGTATTTGAAACCGCATATTCTAATACCAACGCCCAGCCAATAATCCAAGCAAACAGCTCACCAAAAGCCACATAGGCATACGTATAAGCTGATCCCGAGACAGGTACGGTACTGGCAAACTGTGCATATGCAAGTGCTGTAAACACGCACGCAAAAGCAGTAAAAATAAATAGAAGAGAAACGGCTGGCCCACCTTCATAACTCGCTAATCCGATGGTGCTAAAGATTCCAGCGCCCACAATAGCGGCTATACCCAATGAAACCAGATCGGTTACCCCCAAAACCTTCGCGAGGCCAGTTCCACCCTCCTTTTGGGTATCCAGTAGGATCTGATCAACACTTTTCTTCCGAAAAAGTCTATGTGACATGTAATATTAGTTTTATACGTAAAATTATGCGAAAATAAATATTTTCAAGGTCTTATACTATTGGTATTTTTTGGATAGACTATTTAAAGTCGACCAACTCATAATGAATATATTGATAAATCTCTTGATAGTCCGCCATATGATGCTGTAAATAAGAAATCAATTGTTCCGTCAATAACTCACGCTGATGCTCCTGAACTTCAAATTGCCATAAGCGCTTACAGATATTGAAAAGCGCACCCGCAATTTTTTCAATATGCGCATAATCATAGATATATTTCCAGTCAATAAATTGATGGTAAAATTTATCAAACTTAGGAATATCACTTAATTGGTTTATTTTCAAAAATTTCCGCACAGCATCTTCGTTCACCTGCGACATTGCCGCATAGAACTTATCTATAGACACCGCTTTTTGCTGTGTCAGGATATGATCCAGTAACAACTCTAAAGCAATATGTGCCATAAAGGAAGGGCGAATAGGCAGTTCCTGTAGACTTGACTGTATCTGTAACTTTAGTTGATGTGTGTGATGAAAAAAATAAGTTGAATTATGAAAGAGACGATCAACCTCTATATGACGGTTCCAACCGATATAAAGTTGTTCCAACAATGGGTTATCCAGCAATTCATCTTCATATTGCCTGGGTTTGAGCACAAAAGTTTTATCGGCATTTTTTAACAGATCAGGTAACAACCCGCCAACAATTCGCTCGGGATTGGTCGCAAACCGCTCAAAATAAAAATGTGATAAAAAATTCATATTAGCTTATTAGCGTGTGCTTTTATATGGAATTATTCGCTCAATATACGCTTAATCTCCTATCTTTGCATCTTGTAAATTAAAAAATTAAATCCATTTAACAATGAGCTTTGTAGAAGAATTACGTTGGAGAGGCATGCTGCAAGATATTATGCCTGGAACTGAAGACTTACTGAATAAAGAAAAAGTCGCTGGCTATATCGGCTTTGATCCCACAGGAGACTCTCTACACGTAGGACACTTAACTCAAATCATGACCTTAATCCATTTCCAAAATGCGGGGCATAAACCAGTAGCATTGGTGGGTGGCGCAACAGGAATGATTGGAGACCCTTCTTTCAAATCTGCAGAGCGTAACTTACTTGACGAAGCAACCTTACAACATAATGTTGCTTGTCTAAAAAAACAGTTAGGCAAATTTCTTGAATTTGGAGAAGGCGAAAATGATGCCCAGATGGTTAATAATTACGATTGGTTCAAAGATTTCAGTTTTTTGGACTTTATCCGTGATATCGGTAAAATGATTACCGTCAACTATATGATGGCAAAGGATTCTGTAAAAAAACGTTTAGAAGGAGACAATGGTCTATCATTTACAGAATTCACCTATCAATTGATTCAAGGTTACGATTTCTATTATCTGTGGAAACACCACAATTGTAAAATACAAATGGGTGGATCTGATCAATGGGGTAATATTGTCACAGGAAGTGAAATGATTCGTCGTCAAGATCAGGGAACAGCTTATGCCATTACGACACAATTGATTAAAAAAGCAGACGGCCAAAAATTCGGAAAGACAGAATCTGGGGCAGTCTGGTTAGATCCAAAGAAAACTTCGCCCTATAAATATTATCAATTTTGGTTAAACACCTCAGATGACGATGCCAAAAGCTGGATTAAGATCTTTACACTTAAGCCGCAGGCAGAAATCGAGGCGATCATCGCCGAGCACGATGCCGCACCACATTTGCGCATTGTCCAAAAAGCATTAGCAAAAGATATCACGATTCGCACGCATTCTGAAGAAGCTTATGAGACTGCTATTAAAACCTCTGAGTTTCTTTTTGGCAACGGCTCATTGGAATTTCTAAACGATTTAGATCACGAAGCTGTCCTTGAAGTATTTGAAGGTATTCCACAATTTCAGGTAGCAAGAGAAGATCTAGAAGCAGGAATCAATATCCTCGATCTGTTGGCTGTCAATACGCAAGTTTTCCCGTCAAAAGGCGAAGCCCGTAAAATGCTCCAAGGTGGTGGTGTGTCTATCAACCGTGAAAAAGTAACAGATATTGAACAAGTGATCACCGAAAGCAATTTGGTGAACAATAAATATATTATTGCACAGAGAGGTAAGAAAAATTACTATTTGATTATTGCATAAAACTACGTTTTACGAAATAAAAAACCCCTTTTTACAGCGTAAAAAGGGGTTTTTTATTTTTTATAGCTAGTCATTAAAGTCGGTCACAAAACCAATCTTATTTTAACTCATGTTCGCTCGATCCTGGTGCTATAGTCACTTATTTCAATAGTTTTTCAAAAGCCCGACGAGCAGCACCTCGAAAATGTACTTCTCCACAATATTGATACCCTAACTTATCAAATACGTGCAACATCCCCCCATTATCAAAATTCGTATCCACTTTGATACTATATATTCCATTATTTACCGCTATTTCCTCCACCCCTTGCATGATGGCTGTACCAACGCCTTTTACATGTGGATCCTGAGCTGAAGCCAAGCGATGAATACCTACATATTCCCCATCACTAAGCCATTTGCCATCAATATCATTATAAGCAGGTTCAATATCGAAAATAATAGCGACGTAACCGATGATTTTACCATCAACTTCCACAACATGCCCATACCCTTTGTCTATATCTGACTGTACCACATCTTCATTTGGATAACCATCTTGCCATTGCCTGCTGCCCTGCTCCTTTCGTAATGCGATTGCCTGTTGTATAATTTCCCAAATCCTTCCTTTATCCGCCTGTTCTGCTTTTCGTATCTGAAACTTATTCATAATGCCTTAATTTGATCAGTAAAACTACATAATTTACTTTAACTGTAAAAGACAGACAAAACCACCATATTCTTTTCCGCTTAGGTCAATCTTTACAACAAATCTATTCTCAGGGCATAGTATTTGCTAGTTATAATTGCTATTATTCATTTAATAGCCTATCTGAAATTATTCGTTTATGAAAAAATTACAAACTTAAAATAATTTGTTCATGATCTTCAAAATACTATCAAAATAACTAAGTTTGTAAGCAGTATAATTGTGAGCTTTTCAATGTCAAATAAAGGAAATACATTTAGGCAGGCAGGAAATTCAGTTTCTGGCAAGCGTGCCCCGTCAAAAGAATCGGCAACATTTAAAAAAGAAAAAAGTCAAACAACCAGCGTCCCTAGGGATTACTCAGATGCGCAACAGAAGACTGTCAAAATTCTAGGGATTTTGTTGATTGTACTTTCGTTGGCTTTTGCCACTGCTTTTGTCTCTTATCTTTTTACATGGGAAGATGACCAAAGTTATATCGCCAAAACAAATGGCGGTTGGGGAACCCTTTTTAGTTCTTCCGAAGAAATTCACGATGAGGCTGTCGAATTACCTGTCGTTGACAATAAATTAGGGAAATTCGGCGCATTACTTGCCAATCAATTTATGTATGAATGGTTTGGCGTTGCCTCTTTCCTTTTTATTCCGGTATTATTCATTTTGGGCTATCGTCTATTATTCAAAAAATCCTTGCTTCCATTATACCGTACTGTTGTTTACTCATTTGTAGCAATTGTCTTTATTTCTGTAACATTGGGGTTCTTACATGGATTTATGGCAGATACACCGCATATGCTGGAAGGCAAATTTGGTTTTTGGACCAATAAGCTGCTGGAAGCACAGGTTGGTATTGTGGGTGTGGGGTGTATTTTAGCATTTGCGTACCTGACAACATTGATACTACTATACAACTTAGATTTCAAATTTGTATTGTTCAGCAATCGAAATCCCAAATCTTTATCCGAGGAGCTTGAAGATGAAGACAGCGAAGATTCCTATACTGGGAATAACCTAAGAACCAAAGTTCATGTCGAGGATGATTCTATACAATCTGTTAGAGAATCTTTCCAACGACCAACTTCAATAAATGAAAGATTTCAATCCAGTCGGGAGAAAGATGCGCAAGAAGAGCTTGAGCGCCCTGCATTTACACATCACCCCATACCAGAGATACAAATAGATCCGAAGGACAAGGTTGTACTCACCTTTGATGGGAGCCCTTTGGAACGTACGGAGAGTACGCCTTCCATTAGCTTCACCATTGATCAACCAGATGAAGATACGGAAGAACTAAATAGCCCCAGTATTCAGGAAAACTATAGTCCCGCTATAACAATTATCCCGCAACCCGAGCCAGAGCTCCCTGTTGAAGTTGCCATAGTACCGGGTTTGGTTGTCGAGGATATTAAAGAAGAAAAAGAAATTACAGCGAGCGATCTAGTTGCCCAATTTGGTCAATATGACCCTAAATTGGACTTATCGGGCTATCAACACCCTACGCTCGACCTATTGCGAGATTATGGATCTGGTAAAATTACCATCAATCAGCATGAACTTGAAGCAAACAAAAACAAAATTGTTGATACACTTAGAAACTATAGCATTGAGATTGAAAGTATAAAAGCCACAATTGGCCCTACAGTTACCCTATACGAGATTATACCTAAACCCGGCGTACGGATATCAAAAATCAAAAATCTGGAAGACGACATTGCCTTAAGCCTTGCTGCGCTTGGAATTCGGATTATAGCACCAATGCCGGGTAAAGGAACCATCGGTATTGAAGTACCGAATTCGAGTCCCGAAATGGTATCCATGCGATCTGTTTTGGCTACTGAAAAGTTCCAAAAAACAGATATGGATCTGCCAATCGCATTGGGAAAAACAATTTCTAATGAGGTCTATATTGCCGATTTAGCAAAGATGCCCCACCTTCTGGTTGCAGGTGCCACAGGTCAGGGTAAATCCGTTGGTATCAATGCGATTTTGACGTCTTTATTGTATAAAAAGCATCCTGCTGAACTCAAATTTGTGCTTGTCGATCCAAAAAAAGTTGAACTTTCCCTATTCAAAAAAGTTGAACGTCATTTCTTGGCCAAATTACCCGATGAGGAGGAAGCGATCATTACCGATACAAAAAAGGTTATCAATACCTTAAACTCACTTTGTATAGAGATGGATCAGCGTTATGACCTGTTAAAAAATGCACAGGTTCGTAATTTAAAGGAATATAATGCAAAATTTATCAATCGCAGATTAAACCCTGAGGAGGGTCACCGATTCTTACCATATATCGTTCTTATTGTTGATGAGTTTGCCGATTTGATGATGACTGCCGGAAAAGAAGTAGAAACCCCTATTGCACGACTGGCCCAATTGGCCCGTGCCGTAGGAATTCACTTGGTTATTGCAACCCAACGTCCTTCAGTCAATATCATTACAGGTACAATCAAAGCCAACTTTCCAGCACGTCTTGCTTTCCGGGTGTTATCAAAAGTAGATTCGCGAACTATCTTAGATACCGGCGGAGCAGATCAGTTAATTGGTCGCGGGGATATGCTTCTGGCTACTGGAAGTGATTTGATACGTATTCAGTGTGCATTTGTCGATACACCAGAAGTTGAACAGATCTCCGATTATATCGGAGCACAACGTGGTTATCCATCGGCATTTATGCTCCCAGAATATGTAGATGAAAACGGAGAGGGTTCAGGTAGTGTAGATTTTGATCCAAAAGATCGCGATCAATTGTTTGAAGACGCTGCTCGTTTGATTGTCATGCATCAACAAGGTTCTACATCTTTAATCCAACGTAAATTGAAACTGGGTTATAATAGAGCTGGACGAATCATCGATCAATTGGAAGCCGCCGGAATTGTAGGCCCATTTGAAGGAAGTAAAGCACGTGAAGTTCTTTATCCAGATGAATATTCGTTAGAACAGTATTTGGAGACATTAAGAAACAATTAACATGAAAAAACAACTATGGTTAGTGCTAAGCCTGTTGCTTCTCACAATGAGTCAACACAGCTATGCGCAAAATGATGCCGCAAAAGCATTACTTAACAAAGTAAGTCAAAAGTATAACGGATATAAGACTATACAAGCCGGTTTTACCTTAGACATAAAACAAGCAAATGGAAGTTCACATTCAGATGCGGGCACCTTGTATCTTGACAAGGCAAATAATAAATACCATGTCAATACCAAAAATCAAATTCTAATTTCAGATTCCAAAACACAATGGAATATTATGAAATCAGAAAAAGAAGTCGAGATATCCGAGGCGAGTAACTCAACGAATGAGATCAACCCGACAAATATCTTTTCATTCTATACCTCAGGCTTTAAATATGCGTTAGCAGGTACGGAAAAAGTAAAAGGAATAAGTTTGAGTGTTGTGGAATTAACACCAATTGATAGCAAAAAGAACTATTCCAAAATTAAGTTGCGGATCAATAAAGCGAATAATTTGATCTACGATACGACTATTTTTGATAAGAGTGGTAATCGCTACACATATACCTTGAGTTCACAAGAAGGAAACAAGTCCATTGCATCCAGCTTTTTTACCTTTAATAAAAGCAACTACAGCGGATTTGACATTGTCGACCTAAGATAAGATCTACCGTTCGGATAGATCGACTCTCCGGCCAAATAAGACTAACAAAAAAAGGATTTCCCAATGGGAAATCCTTTTTTATTTTGTTTGTTCTTTATCTAGAGCATATTAGGTTCTCTATCCAGCGTCTCAGTCTCTTTGTCCGCATAACGCGAATAACCGTGTTTCTGCGGATGTTCGATAATCTCCTTCATTGAAACCAATTTATACACGTAAGATCCAGTCTCATTGTTCAGCTTCAAAGCAAAATAATCATCCTTCTTCTGTCTTCTTATTGAACCTTTTAAACTACCATCACCAACATTGTATGCCGCGGCCACTAAAGTCCAATTACCAAACTGAGCATAAAGGTATTTTAAATAGCGTGCTGCTGCATGAGTGGATTTCACTAGATCTTTTCGATCATCTACTGCGCCATTGACCCTTAAGCCATACAAACGAGCTGTTGCTGGCATAAATTGCCAATAACCACCCGCCCCTTTTGTCGAAACGACAGCCTTACTCAGGCCACTTTCAACCAGTGGGATGTACTTAAAATCTTCGGGAATACCATGTGATTTCAGGATCTTGGCGATCATAGGCAAATAGGTCTCTGCCTTTTTATGCATATCATACGATCCTGTTTTTTTAAATGAAAATCTACTGAAGAACTTGCGCAATTTGCTTTCCACTAATGGACGATCCATTGGTAATGAATCTTCAGCAAATGTCAATGAACTCAGGTAAGATTCAAAAGAATTGCTTTTTTCTTTTTTCTCTTCGTCGCCTCCATGATGAGTTGGAATTTCGACTAACTTCGCTGCTGCGATCTTATCGCTGCCAGAAGTGTTGTTGTGTGGGGTTGAGTATAATTTTGAAAGCAATAAAGCAAACAAAATCAAACTACTACATAATACTTTTTTTCTTATCATTCACTCCCTTAATGCTATCCTATCCACGAGTCAAATCGATCAAAAAATAGCTTGGTTCAAATTCGAGGGGACAAAGATAAACAGTATTTATTTAAAAAACAAATAGTTACGTTACAGCTATTTTAAAGGGTATTTTTTCACGTTCAAATTGTCCAAATGCAAGAAAAGACAAAAAGATAAGGATTTTTTCGCAAAACCCAAAATTATACCTAACTTTGCAGTTCACATTTTAGCAAAACACAATGCCATTCAGCAATAAAAGGAACAGTCGTGATGACAACTCCAGAAAGTCACGGGGCAACTCAGATAGCTTCAAATCTAGAGGCGACAAGAATAATAGTTTCGGTAAAAAATCGTCCTTTGGTTCAAAGGATCAATCTGAAAGAGGTTCTTTCAGAAAAGATGACAACCGCGAGAATAGATCATTTGGATCTAATAAATACGCAGACAAACCATCCTTTAGAGGAGAAAACAACTCCTTCCGTTCAAAAGACAATTCAGAAAAGCCTTTCAACAGAGGTGGCCGTTCATTTGATAAAAATGATTCTTCTAGATCTTTTGACAAAAGAGATTCATTCAACAAATTTGATAAATCTGAGCGTTCTTTTGATAAAAAAGATAATTTCAAACGTTCTGACAGAAACGACTCTTCTCGATCTTTCGACAAAAGAGAAGGTTCATTCGATAAAAGAGATAGCTTCAAGCGTTCCGATAGAAACGACTCTTCTCGATCTTTCGACAAAAGAGAAGGTTCATTTGATAAAAGAGATAGCTTCAAGCGTTCCGATAGAAATGATTCTTCGAGATCTTTCGACAGAAAAGAAGGTTCATTTGATAAAAGAGATAGTTTCAAACGCTCTGACAGAAATGATTCATCAAGATCTTTCGACAGAAAAGAAGGTTCATTTGATAAAAGAGATAGTTTCAAACGCTCCGACAGAAATGATTCATCAAGATCTTTCGACAGAAAAGAAGGTTCATTTGATAAAAGAGATAGTTTCAAACGCTCCGACAGAAATGATTCATCAAGATCTTTTGACAGAAAAGAAGGCTCTTTTGAGAAAAGAGACTCATTCAAGCGTTTCGATAAGGATGACCGTTCATCAAACAATCGCAGCAGAAGCTTTGATAAACCATCTAACAGAAAATTCGATGGGGATAGAAGCAGAAACTTTGATGAAAACAAGAGTTTTGACGATAAACAATACATCAAACGTCCTAAGAAGAAAACCGAAACGTCAGCAGAAGATGATGGCTTAATACGTTTAAACCGTTATATTGCCAATGCAGGTATTTGCTCAAGACGTAAAGCAGACGAATTAATCGCTGCAGGTGTCATATGGGTAAATGGTGAGGCTGTTACTGAATTAGGTACCAAAGTTGATCCAGCTACCGACGAAATCCGTTACAACAACGAGCGTTTAAAGCGTGAGAAAATGGTTTATGTTTTACTCAATAAACCAAAAGACTACATCACAACGACTGATGATCCTCAGGAACGTCATACTGTAATGGAACTTGTCTCCAAAGCAACCAAAGAACGCATCTATCCAGTTGGTCGTCTTGACAGAAATACAACCGGATTACTTTTGATGACAAACGATGGCAATCTTGCGGAAAAACTTTCCCACCCACGTAATAGCATCAGCAAAATATACAATGTTGAACTTAATAAAAGTCTTACTCAAGGAGATTTCAACAAGATAAATTTTGGTATTGAATTAGAAGATGGCGTAATCAAACCAGATGATTTAAGCTATGTACAAGGAGGTTCTAAAAGAGAGATAGGGATTCAGATCCACTCTGGTAAAAATCGTATCGTACGTCGTATTTTCGAATCTCTTGGTTATGACGTTGTCAAGTTAGATCGTGTCGTATATGCTAACTTGACGAAAAAGGATTTACCACGCGGACGTTGGAGATATTTAGAAGAGAGAGAAATTGTTCAATTGAAACATTTGATCTAATCAAATTTCATTTGAGAAATAAAATAAAGGGCGGTCATTCAGTTAACCGTCCTTTATTTTTTATATTTGCTCCTGAGATAAGAAGAGTATAAAAAATAAAAGAATATGACTGATCCAAAAACACTTTCATCCGTAGCGGAATTCCATAAAACATTCCAACATCCGATCCTGGATACACCAACAATTCCTTCTGAACAAAGATGTGCACTACGGGTTTCGTTGATAGCTGAGGAATTAAAAGAACTAGAAGAAGCTATCCAAGATAAAGATCTTGTGGAAATTGCAGATGCCTTATGTGACATTCAATACGTCCTCGCTGGAGCGGTTCTTGAATTTGGTTTAAAAGATAAATTTTCAGCACTTTTTGATGAAGTGCAACGTTCAAATATGAGTAAGGCCTGCAATGACGAAGCTGAGGCAATCGCTACTCAAGAGCATTACAAACTTAAAGGAGTAGAATCTTACTATAAAGAAGTTGATGGAAAATTTCTGGTTTTTAGAACGGCTGACAATAAAACACTAAAGTCTATCAATTATTCTCCAGCAGATCTGAAATCCATTGTCGAAGGATAATTTGACTTACAGTACAACATAAAATAAATACGGCTTCTAAAAGGAAGCCGTATTTATTTATGAAGCCGTATTTATTTATACTATATCAATTCTATTAGTCTTATAGAATTGTAGAAATGAACAATCTTTTTCAATCTGAAGTCTATTCATAAAGTTAACAGAGACTACCCTGCAGGACTTTCCGAGCTTCCAGACCTTTGTCAATATAGGTTTGAATCCCCGACTTGGGCAATCCCCAATTTGGCGCTATCAATAGCTCTTTGTCTGCGATACCAAAAATACGTTGGATAATCAAATCAGAACGCAAACGTGGAATAAATTTTGAAAGGAAGTCCGTATAACCTTCTATAGAGAACAATTCAAAAGGTTCACGCTTATATTTTACGCCCATAATTGAACCTTCCACAATATGTAAATGGTGCAATTTAACGAACCTAATTTGTGGAAACCGATTAATCTCATCAGCGTATTTTAACATCATCTCCTCCGTCTCCCATGGAAATCCGAAAATAGTATGCACACAAAGCTCTAAAGGTGTATTCTTTAACATATCCATAGCCTTTATGAATTCATCGTGCGAGCAACCTCTATTGATCTTTTCCAAGGTATCATTATAAATCGATTCCATTCCCATTTCCAAATCTACATCATAACGATCGGTATAAGATTCCAACAAAGCAATTTTTTCAAAGTCCAAACAATCTGGACGTGTGCCCACAGAAAGACCTAATGTATTGTCGGGATCTATGCTTAACGCTTCGTCGTACATCATTTTCAGTAAATGTGTTGGTGCGTACGTATTGGTATTGGGTTGGAAATAAATAATAAATTTTTCTGCGCCATAGCTGTTACGAGCACGTTCAATTCCTGACTCCACCTGCTCACGTATAGAAGGAATTTTTCGCGCAGTATCGGGCGTAAAAGAATCTACATTACAGTAAGTGCACCCACCATAGCCCTTGCTACCATCTCTATTGGGACAAGTGAAATTGCCATCGACAATCACTTTAAATACTTTCTGTCCGTTATATTTTTGCTTTAAATAAGCGCCGTAATGATTATACGGCTTAATTCCGTTATCCAATAATGTACCCATTGCGCCGCAAAGTTACTCAATAAAAACCATAAATAGATTACTACTCAGGAACAAAGCACTATAACATCGTCCATTCTTCTGTCATTTTCGTTTTGGCGGGGCCAGTAATCGCTGGGAAATATATAAAT
>NZ_JBWKUH010000025.1:0-76005 GCF_059420745.1 Sphingobacterium sp. GW821-FHT03E03 | reverse complement strand
AAAAAATCAATACAAAGCATCCTTTATAGTTAACACATAAGTAGACAAAATCATTATTTTTACGATAAAAGCTAAAAAAGGTTCGTTTCTTAATCACATTGTGTTCCCATGCTACATAAAGGTAATTGTCATAACTAAATGTTACAATTGGGAGCGGCATTCAATTTTAGGGAATAATTACTATAGCTTAAGGCATGTTTTTATGAAAAGTAAAAATAAAATTACACAACCTTTAACATTTTTTATTTATACTTGGCTATATAAAGTAAACCGAATGCAATGTTTCTTCTATGATTAATAGTGGAAAATTTTATAAACACAACTATTTATTTTTATGAAAAGAATTTATTTTATCCTACTGTGTTTCGCGGTGTTTTTTATGTTCAATGGATGCCAAAAGGATGACAGACCGACTGATCCAGAACAAACAGCGGTACAATCTGCTCAAGATATAACTAATTTATATCAGGTTACTTCAAAATACGGTTTGCACCGTTTTACAAAGAAGTACGGAAATCTTACACCTGATTTTAAGGGAATAGCCACTAAGCAAGTTGATGACCAGGAGTTTATCTCTCTTCCTTTGAGAATGGATATTAGCAGCAATGTTACACTTCAGCTGGTTATGATTAAGAATCAAGGAGAAACTTATGCGCAAGTCTCCGAATTTATTGCTGATCCAATCTCAAAAAAAGGTGCGAGAGAAGTAAATGGAACACTCACAATTTATCGTGTAAACGGAGTACTTTATAAAAAGTATCAGGTGACCGATGGAAAGACTTCGTTGATTACTAATAGCCCAATAAAAAAAGCTGGCGCAGGTATAAACGATGGTGAGGCAGATGAAGACGGCGATGGAATTCCTAATAAGGAAGATAAATGCCCTAATACTCCTGGCGATACTTGGGTTGATCCAACGGGCTGCCCGGTTGATAACGAGCTGCCGGAGGTTGTGGTACCAAATCCAAACCCTGGACCAGGCACTGGTCTACCCGGTGATGGCGGTTACAATCCTAATCCAGGCGGCCCTGACCCAGGCTGGCCCGGAGATGGAGGTGGTACTGATGGCGGCTCAATCGGTGGCAACGAGGGATATTACTATATATACAATAAAGTCTCAAACCCTTGTTTGAGAGCTATGGTAGGCGGAATTATTGATCGTGATATTAATTTTAAAGCAAATGAAAGCATGAAATCCATTTTTGGTGTAAATGGAAAATTTAATCTCATTTTTAATGATACTACAGGCTTGGCCAGTGGTGTAAATGGCAATGCAACTCCTAGCAAAATATATTTTGACACTAATGGTAATTTGCTCAGTATGGACGTTGATATCCAGCTGAATGTGAATAATTTACCGGGGTCCTCTCAGGAATTCATAGCCATGGTCGCTGTACATGAAGCAATACACGCCTACCTTAATTATAAAGGATATGCATTTTCTCATAACCAGCACGATGTTATGCTAGCAAATTATGTAGACCTTATGGCGAATTATCTGAAAGATAATTATAATATGCCAACAGCAGATGCTTACTCTGTTGCTATGGGTGGTTTATATGGAGCATTCCAAAATAGCGTCAATAACCAGACATGGGCTAACATAGAAGCAAAACTTGGAAGTAAATTACCATCTTTGAATGAACGGTCCAGACTTCTTGCCGATTACGAGACTGGGCACAAAGGCAAAAAATGTAATTAAACATATCGATATGAAAATAAGAATTATAATTGCAATCCTGTTAATTATCAACTATTGCACTGTTTTTGGTCAAAAGAATGATGAATTTCCTTCTTACGAAAAATTCAATTCAAGCTTCGCAGAACATTTAAAATACCCTGCTGAACTTCAAAAAAAGTGTGCTACGACATTTACACTAATGAAAGTAACTTTTGATCGTAGTGGTGAAGTTGAATTTCTTAGTTTTTCTGATAGTGCCGAACCAGAGTTTGTAAGTTTAATGCAAGAAATCAAAGATAAACTCGATTTCAAAAGTATTTATACAGACCTAAAAACAAAACAGAAAGACATTAAACAGGTTTTAATTCCAATTCACATTGATTTCGAAAAGATGGATGAATGTAAATCGACAATTACATCTGCAAACCTACAGAAAGTATATCGTTTTGCTGGGACTCCGATTTCAGGAGAATATTTTATGTATCCTGCTCTTTACGGCAGGTATGTTGTGGGAAGAACAATTGAGTGAGAAAAGTGAACAAGAATCTAGCAAATCACTTAGTCTTTATTTTTGACTGATTACATAATATCCTAGTTTACGCTTAGAATAGAATGTTACAATGCAAGAAAACGTTTCAAAAAATTTACTTATTAAATATTGCGAAAATGAATGCAGTAACGAGGAGATTGCTCTTGTCGAAAGCTGGTATCTAGCTCTTAGCAGACAAAATAAAGATGTCGAGATCACAATGGAAGATTTGGAAGAAACCAAGAAAATGCTGGATGCAACCCTATTTTCAAAATTAAATACAAGTTCTACGAACAATAAGAAATAAAACAATGATTTGACAGCGATTAGAATTTTTCAACTTAAATAAATTGATATGATAAAGCAGATCTTTAAATTAACCGCAATGGCATTTGCGATAGTAGTTTTTTCTTCCAGCGCAATTCCTGCACCTGGCGACCAAGATCAGGATGGCGTTGCAGATGACGTGGATAGATGTCCTAATACGCCGATAGGCATGCCAGTAGATGCCTATGGATGCCCGCTCTTTTAATGACTAAGGGTTGCGAATAGGACCTTAATATCCTAATTTATTTAGGCAATGGCTGTCATTCAGGAATCTCCCAATGATGGCCACTGCCTCTTTTTTATTCCTTTACTCCTAAAAATAGTACCCATGTTTACGGTAATTGAAATTATCAGATAAATTCACTTTACTGCTTTTATCCATAGCTTCTCTATACACTTATTCATCACCTGATCTCTTCAATAATCATTCAGACATTATTCTGTGGCGTGTTCGATCTGACCTGAACTTCAAACCCACTACTACAGATCGGTCGTGCTCTCCGCTATATCTTTTGCCCACAAAAGGATGCCGCTGCTATCACTCACGCGAGATCAGATCTTTTTAACATCTACTTTTAGCTATCCACAATTTACTTTCCCCGCAGTGGCAAAGCACATTATCTCGACCGCACAAACTCACCCGAAAAAGAGCTTTCTGCCCCCAGAACATAGCAAATTACAGGTTGTCTTCCCTGAGGCAGCCCCTTTCAACCTGCAATTCCCTATGAAATCACATTGCTTTTTAACCCAGATATTTTTCAGACAATAATTGTGGGGATCACTTTTTACAAAAGAACAGTCGAAAAAGACATTCAAAAGTACATAGGGCAGCCACCCCTCTAGCCGCAAAAGACTACGGCATAAACACAGGCAGCCGCACAATCCCATCCTTTATTCCGTTTCCTTTTGCCTTCTGCAATTGCCCAATGTACGGATTGACTTTCTTTTTTTTCCTGTTTTTTCTTTTGAAAAAAATGATTTGGGGCCGAGCCTCAGCAGGACTGAAAAGGGAACAAACGTAACAGGATTGTACAACAACTTAAAAACAGAAAGTTATGAACATTTCAGGAAGGCTGACACAAGATGCAACGGTCAGCACAACACCAACAGGTAAGGAAGTGGTAAACTTCAGTGTAGCAATAAATGACGGCTACAAAAACAGACAGGGCGAATGGGTGGATGAGACCGCATTTATTGAATGCGCCTACTGGCGGAGCGCAAAGGTCGCATCGTGGTTGTTAAAAGGTCGCTTTGTAGAACTATCGGGACGTATCAGCACTAGGGCATGGCTTGATAAGGACGGCAACCCAAAAGCAGGAATGAACTTCAACACTGCATTCATTAAGCCCGCAGGATGGGCGAAACCCAAACAGGTGGAAACGGTACAGGCCAGTGCAGAGCAAAGCACCGATAATACTGACAAGGACGCAGACGACAGCGACCTTCCATTCTAGGGAGGACAGCAAAGAAATCCAAATCATTTTTAACCCTTTAAAAAATAAAAATCATGGCACATAATATAAATTTCAACAACAGAACAGGCAGATATTCATTTTTCAGCGTAAAGGAAAAGGCTTGGCACGGCTTGGGACAGATTGTTCAGGACTACCCGACAAGCGCAGAAGCGATCAGACATGCAGGTCTTGACTACGAAGTCGAAAAAAGCCCCCTATTTACGAAGGGCTCAGGAATCGTACAAATTTCTGACGGTATCGTTATACAAGATACAGAGATCGAGGTTCCTAACTATTTTGCCAATATACGCACGGATAACAATACCGTCCTCGGGGTAGTGGGTAAAGACTACCATATTGTACAGAATAAAGATGCCTTTACATTTTTCGATTCTATTGTAGGTGGTGGTAGTGGTATTCTGTACGAGACTGCAGGGGCACTCGGAAAGGGTGAACGCATATTTATAACCGCTAAACTTCCAAATTACATCCGTATCGGCAACTCGGACGATGTCATTGAAAAATACATCTTTCTCACGACCTCCCATGACGGAAGCGGAAGCATAACGGCAGCCTTCACCCCTATCCGGATCGTCTGCCAAAACACCCTTAACGCTTCACTCCGTAACATGAGCAACGTGGTACGCATCAAGCATACCGCAGGAGCAAAACAACGTTTGAATGATGCCCATAAAGTCATGGGACTGGCTAATAACATGACCACACAAATGGACGGCATTTTTAACCATTGGGCAACAATTAAAGTTAAAGATAGTGAGATCAGAAAGCTAATACAGCTTGCTCTATGTCCGAACAAAGAATCCTATAACCTTTTGAAAAAAGGCGCAGACGATGAACTATCAACCATGTTCAAAAACACCGTTGATGATGCCTTTGCCTATGCCATGATGAACGATACCCAACAGCTTGAAACGACAAAAGGAACTCTTTTCGGAGCTTACAATGCCGTGACTGGCTACTTTCAGAATGTCCGCAATTACAAAGACAGCGAAGCAAAATTACAGAGCATCGTACTTGGCGGAACGGCAAAAGAGAAGTCCCAAAAGGCGTTTGACCTCTGTACGTCATTCGAGAAGATAGGAACAGATGTTTTTCAACTGAATTAAGCAAACCTTAAAAGGTGGCAGGATTGTAAAAAACTGCCACCTACAAAAAATATCACAACATGAAATCTCTAAAAGAAATGAACAACACGGAAAGAGCGTTTGCAGTCGCAAGGCTCTTCCCCGATCAGCTTGGAACATTGACCGACTTTATAAAAACCGAAATAGCGCACTTGCGTGACAAAGAACAGGATATAAGAAAAGCATGGCCACCAAACTGCATTGCAACTGCCAATTATTGGTACAGGCTTGTCCAAAATGCGGAGGAGATACTTGAAAAATTCGGTGTTCTGCTGTACCGCAATCCGAGGATTTTCGCAGACCAGCTTTTCTATCAGGACAATAGCGTTTTTGGTATTCACTGCCTGATAAAATGTGCAGGTTCAGGAACCTTGCCCCCTATGTTGAGACTGGCAATTGAACTCTATTTCGGAGACGATACGGTGGTCACCATTGATTTTAAGAAGAATAACTCAAAAATTTAAAAAGATGAAAACCTTAGATCACATGACCAATCTTGACAGAGGCTATTTGCTTGCAACATTGTTTCCCGATGAGCTGAAAGAACTGACTGAATTCATCAAAAAGGAAGCAGAACAATGGGGCAAATATCGCACAGAGGTGGAGAAACAGTGGACGGAAAAAAATACCAGTGTACAACTATGGTTCGAGTACATAGCCAATTTTGAGCGCAGATACTCCAAGAACGGTACAAGGTTGTACAAAAATAAAAAAACGTTCAGGGATCAACTGTTTGACGGTTACGATGCGCTCTTCATCATCCACGCCACCATACGTTACACGGAACAAAAGAAGTGTAGCCGTGAATTAAAATATGCCATTTACATGCTTTTCGGCACGCAGAAACTGATCGATATAAACTTAAATCCTCAGCCATGAAAAAAGCAGAAAAAATGACCGATGTCATGCTAATAAAGGCATTCAGCGAGATCGGTCGCAACAACCATGAAGTAGCCATTATCCCCCTTTGGGGGGACTGGCTAAAAAAGTCGCTTGAAACAACCGACCTACTCGAAATTCTGAACGTGGATTCCTTTTCGGGTCATATCGCCCGAAAAGAACACGGTATTTCCTTCCTGTTTTGCAGGACTGCGAAAGTACCATTCTATGAGCAGTGGCTAGGTGAAAACGGTCTGGCATTCTTGGAAGCAAAAACAGAGGAAATAGAACAGCTATGCAGGCACTTTGACTGCATTAAAAGTGATAAGCTTGTTGTACATCCCGATGGAACGGCAAATTATGAAGCATTTGAGGACATCAAATTTAGAACGGTGGATTTTGACATCAGACTAATTCAGGAAATTTTAAAATCCAAAAATTAAAACATCATGACACGATCAAACTTACATATCACATTATCTGACGGACAACAGATTATCTGCGTTGCGGACAGTACGAGCGCACCTGAACAGGGGTATATCGTAGAAGAATTATTTATCCCCCTTATGAACTTTGATGATTCCCATAAGGAACTGGAATTTCTCAGAAAGCATTGTACAATGGATGAAAGGCGGGTGAATGCTTCCTACCGCTATTACATCAACCTAATTACAAAGCAGGTCAGTATGTTCAAAGAAAACTACTACTACCGTACAGACCGATTTTGTAAAGGAGAGGATATAACGCAACGCTATACAAGCTACATAGAAAATCTAAATAACCAAGATAATGAAAAAAGAAACTGATACAGAACTGCAGGCACTTCACATCATTGCTGAAATGGTGATGAAGTTCGCACAGCTCCATGTTTTGAATATTAAGCAAGAAGACTGGAAACAGCTTCACACTGCAAGGCAATGCTTTGAGAATGTAATCCATGACAATGGATATCGCATGAACTATGACAAAAATTTAAAAATCACCTCGTAAAATTTTAAAAAATGGATATACTGGCAAAATATAAGTTCGCAGACTGGCTCTATAACAGGTTTGTCGAAAATTATAAAAATCAAAATATCGTGGAAGCTTTCATTTTCTTGGATATTCTTTCACGTTACCAAATGTTCGCAATGGAAGTCCGAAAGCTTTCTGATCAGCGGAGACATATAAAAGAACTCTACAGGGATATTAACAAGGCTCTGAAAAACGGAACCGCTCATAAACTCTTTCTCACAGGTGAGGAAGGTACAGCAGAATTTAAAAAGGAAATGAAAGCTTATGAAGTCTACCTACGGGAACAGGGCTTTTCAGAATCCTATATAACTGGGTGCGTAAGCGATAAAGCAATGAACTATTATGGAAACAGCTAATTTTTTTAAGCAGATTGCACAGATGGACATAAACAGCAAAATTAAGCTAACCATTACAAAGGCAACAGAAAACAAGATACTCGTATCTATCTTGATCGAGAACGACAGTTGCGGAGATAAGGCGAAGAATATCATTCCCCCTTTTAATCTGAAAGGTACTCCCGAAGAACTTGACAACGGATTCTTTGAGCATATCAAAAAACCCGTAAAAATGGCGGACGGACTGATTTCAAATATGCAGAACTTTCTTAAAGGTCTGGAAACAGCTCAGGCTAATTCGGCAATGGAAAAACAGAAATCTGATAAGGAAAAAGCAAAGGGCAAAAAATACAGCGAAGCTATGCTAAAAGCCGATGCTCTTGCAAAAGCAGGTAAATACAAAGAAGCATGGACAGCACTGCCAAAAGTCGGGGACTATCCTGAGCATAAAGAAGACATCAGAAAGAAACAGGATGAGTACGAAAAACAATTTGTGCCCGATCTCTGGTCAGCTTCCGAGCCGAAATCAGAACAGGTCGACCAACAGGAATATAACCCCTAAAAAAGCAATATTATGTTAGTAGCAACAGAACTTCAAAGAGTTTTTATTCTCAAAGAAAAGGAACAGGAAATCAGGCTAGATGATCCCGAACCAAAGTGGAACCTGCAGGCAGTTTTGAATTTCTATTCAAACAATTACCCTGCCCTGACCACAGCGAAAATTTCACGTCCGACAATCGTTGATGATATGGTAGAATATCGCTTCGAGACGGTAATCGGAACAAAAGGTTAAACAAAAAATCAAAACCCATGAACCATGCAGAAAAAATATCCGCAAACGGTAAAACTGCCCACCGCAGTAAGCCAGTCACTACTTCACCGCCAGTTAGGAGAGTTTGCAAACTGGATGAAACGACCAAAAGATGCAGGAGAAATCCGCAAGGACAGACGACAGTCCGTACCACCTGCGATGTTACCAATGCCTTTTTAGCGATGCAATTCTATCCTAGATTGCAGGAACCTGAAATTGGAGAAAATTACAATAGTTTAAAATTGGAGAGGGAGTTTTTTAAATCCCTCTCCAATATCTCCAAAAAAATGAATATTACTAAACTGGATTGTACAGGTGTTCCTTTCCCCTACAATATTTCGGAATCATTGGCGCACCTTAAAAAACAGCTCAAACTCGGCATGAATGACTGGCGGGAAATCAGATTGGTAAATGATGGGCAGAGTACCTTTTTCGCACGGGAAGAAAATTATGACACGGGTTCCACGCTATACTATGTCCCAGTGATTCCGCTTTATACAATCCTGCACAAAAAAGAGACTGCGAAAGCTAGTAAAATATTGGTTGCTGTATATTCCTATATTTATCAGGTACTCTGTGTTCCCTATTACAGAAATGCAGATTGTTATCTGAACTCTATGTATGAAATGCTCGAAAATTCATACGACGAAGAGGAGGAAGAAAACTATGATGATGAAAGTTTAGCCGAGTTCAAAGACGCTGAACTGATCGGAGACTATATCAAAGAGCTCATAACAGACAAAAAGAACCTTCAATCCTTTCAGAAGCTTATCAGCAACTTTGAACCAAAAAATGATTTTGACAAAGATATCCATTTAATTGCAACATCATTTTACGAACTCTATCATTGTTACCCCAATACAAGGATAGACTGCAAATATTATCCCCAACGTGTGCGGGAAGAAACAGATCATTTTGAGCGACCTATTACACTGGACAACTACGTTTCATTCTGCGCTTCTATAAAGGGAAAACTTTTTGAAACGCTCTGCTATTTCATCAATAATGAATTACAGGAATTTTCCGAAATAGATGAACCCACACGCTTTATTCCCTTTGACAACAGAAAAATGGAAAATAACGATTTTGATTTTGAAAAAAAGGTTTTCGATACGATTGACAACCTTATTAGACTTTGGCAGGAACATAATTTTTAAAAGTAGAATTCATGGAAGATATTACAAACAGCTTCGGAACCTATTTCGACCCTACATGCGCATTGGTTTTTTACCAAAACAAGGGCGGATATAATGAAACCTATGTCGAATACTTTGAAATGGAAAACGGTATACCCATCAATCCGCATCCCCTTTCGGTAAATGAGGGAACCCGATTGGCAACTGCGTTGAAAGTTGACGAAACAAATCTAAAGATGCTAAGATCAGATGGCATCCTTAGTAGTAACCTACTGTCCTTTGATTCAAAATCTACCACTATAGTCTGGTACACAAAAGCACAAGTTAGGAATCTGTTCTTTAATCAAAACCTCGGAATTAAGTCGGGAAAAGCGCATACCCCTCCAATGGTATGGGTCGCAGACAGGACAACGTTGAAGGTGTTTGCACTTTCAACATCGAGGAAACCCACCTCTAATACCCCTCTTTATTATGCCCCGTTTTTTAACGTTTATGAAGATGGTTCTGTCTGTTTGGGCACTGTAGATATTGCCACAGCAGAAACAGACTCAGTAAATGAACTGATGGCCTTGTGGGAAAGCTACTTTTTCAATAGTTACTTTTCCCACCTGATGGATGGCCACAACCCTTTTAATGGTAACTGCGTCATGTTGTGGGAAAATCTTATAGATACAGGAAAAACATTTCCAACTGACAGGCTCATAAAAACATCTAAAAAACTTAAAGACATTTTGTTATGAAAACAGCGAAATTAAATGTCCATTTTTTGGACAACTATCTGTTAAGTCCTACAAATCCCATTCGTGTAAACGTAATCGGTGCAGGCGGAACAGGCTCCAAGTTTATGACCGCCCTCATGGAAATCAATCATAGCCTGTTGGAACTCGATCACCCTGGACTGGACGTGCGTTTGTGGGACGATGATATTATTACAGCTTCCAATATCGGAAGACAACGGTTTGCAGATTCGGAAAAAAATCTTTATAAAGCACAGGCGATAATAAACCGCCTTAATCGGTGGGCAGGAACAAGCTGGAAAGCAGAGACAAGGAAATTTCAGCGTGATGCAGATGCAAAAATACCGACGGGAGCAGGAGCATCTATTTATGTATCCTGTACAGACACCGTCGCATCAAGAATAGAAATTTCTGAAATACTCCAACAGCTCAGTAAAGAAAATGGATACCATAGGGATGCTGGAAAATATTGGCTAGACCTTGGAAATACCAAGTTTTCAGGACAGGGAATACTTTCTACAATTGGAAAAATTGAACAGCCAACCTCCAAAAAATTTAAAACAGTGGATACCCTACCATCTGTTATTGAGGAATTCGGTAACGTTATGCAAACTTCGGAGCAGGAAGATGACACGCCAAGCTGTTCACTTGCAGAATCACTAGCCAAACAGGATCTTTTTATAAACAGTACCATAGCCCAGTTGGGAGCTTCACTTCTATGGAATCTGCTAAAAACCGGAATAACAGAAAACCGTGGCTTTTTCCTGAACCTGCAAAATTTTAAATCTCAACCCATCACCGTCAGCAGTTGAAAAAACTGCCGCGGCCAAAAGCCAACGGCTTTTGGCGAGAAAAGCGGCTACAACGGCTGGCCCCATCGCGATACCTCCACAAGCTCAGCCGTTGTGAGCTATCTGTGGGATACAAAGTATCCCAATTAGCTTCGCATACAATTTTTTATTCTACTTAGATCTTCCCAAAAGATACATAAATTGGAGATAGCTTTGTCAGTCTCACCAGACCTCAATTGGTTAATTATACGCCGTAATATGCTCTCTACTTTCAGATCATTCATTACTTTACATTTATTTTTAACGTGTAAAATTCTTTGCAAAATAAAAGCCACCTTACAGGTGGCCTAAGTTTAATTTACTTATTAAGGTCGAAGATATTAATAATTGCCATTTAAAAATGTCGAATTTTTCCACCCAGCAATCCAGTTATCTGCTACTAAGTGAAATAGTTCATCGTCAGTTTTAGATTTTAATGTTTCTAAAGCTTCGGCAACATCTTTCAGTAGCCAACCCTTACTATTTAATGTGAGCCATGCTTCCTTCAATTGGTTGTTTAATATATAATCTTCAAATAATTGTTTTTTATCTGTTTCCTTAATTAACCATTTTGGTGTATCAACCCTACTCTTTACAATTTCATAGGCAGATGGTGAAATTTCAAACAAGCATGAGTTTATAACTTGAGATTCATTAAGATTGTCATATGAAGAGGGAAAATCCCCCTTATATGTTCTCATATCTTTAATTATATATAGGGGCAAATTATTTTTGAAATAAACTAATTCATCAAAATAATCCTTATTATCTCCATATTTATTAGAAAAATCATCTAATTCCTGATATTCGTCAAAATTTATTTTGCCAGCGAATTCAATGATTTCCTCCGTAAGACCTTCATCAGACATAATCATTGGTAAAATCAGATATACGGAGAGTTGTTTAAAATTAAATGCAGTTTCAACTATCGAACCATATTCTAAATCTAATTCCACAAAAGTATTTTTTCTGTCAATAAAAAAATGATTAATGATCCCTTTATACGATGCTCCGTACCCCAAAAATAAAGGAATCAGACAGGGAGGATGCTGATACCAATATTGATCAACAGAATTATAATCGTCGTGATATGGTATGGCAATTCTTTTAAAAATTAAATTTTGGAGATTAATATTTATATTTAGTTTATCTACAATTTTCTTTAATAACTCCATTGCTTAAATATAAAATACATTTGCGCAAAATTTTAATAATTCTGGCTCCTTCTAATGCTGATATATAGATTAATCTCACTTTAAATATTGTAAATTACTCTTTTCTATAATCTCTCGCCACCATGTAGGAACAAAAGCTTTAGCTCGCGGATACTCAGAAAACTCAGCAATAAAATCTCCTTTATCTGGCTCTTCTCCCTCGTAGATTTGATATTTATCAAAATTATAATTTACGATATAACTTCTGTCAGGTTCAATTGTAATTTTATAACTAAACCACGTACCCTCTCTTGGGCTCTGCTGATAAATATTATCTTTTATTTGCTGCATCAATTCCACAGTGGATTCGTCACCATCATATAAATAATAAGTCAGATCTATTCTTTTCTTTATTTTGTCGTCAAAATAATGGGCGATCATACCATTTCCCCCAATATTTTGCCCCTCTACCTCTACTTTCATCCAATTTATGTTAGGTGAAGAGTTTTCTAAATCTTTCAATACTAAATCAATTACTTTTGTTAATTTGTCTTTAACAAAATCATTATTAGTCTCAATTGAACGAGTAATACTATTTGAACCCTGAAGTGTTGTTAAAGGAATTTTTGGACTGATTGATAAGGATGGCGAATTATAAACTTTTAAAACGGTTTCTAAATACCAATTCCAAAATATCCTACGCTTATCTATGTTTCCACGACCAAGAAACGGATTTCCGCCGGAATATACGTTAGATGCATAAAAATCAGTATTCCATTCTTCCCAATCAAATTTGTCATCATCTTGCCCATGATAATCTTCGATATTTAAGATACCTTCAGCATTAAAGGCTATACTCTTGCATAGAGCCATTGTTGCTGCTGCCACACCAGAATAAACTTCATCCTGGAAAGACTCTAAATAGTTTTTGTATTTATCAAATATTTTCTGAAAATCAATCTCTTTCTTAGCATAAAGAAAATCTTCAGCATCAACTAATATTTCTGAAATTGAACTATCATTTATTTTAAATTCAAGGTAAACAAATTTACAGCACTCTAAATACACCTTATTTATTAAAGAAGGGCTGCCTAAATCTTTAGCTACTTTTACTCTTTGCGAAAGGGGTAGATTCCCGTTCGGATACCTTTCTAATTCTTCCTTTAATTTTTTTATTAGTTCTAATATCATTGTATATTTTTTTATCTTTTAATAAAAATAGGTTTTGATCCATCTGGTTTAAAAATATAAGTTCCTTCGGGATCAGTAACAACATAATCTTCACCGATTTTGACTGCGTGTTTTTGTGCCATCGATTTACAATTAGCGCACATTTTTCTTGAAACACCTATTGCATCTTTAGGATTATCAGTCATCATTTGTTTTTCTGCATGACTAGCACTTGCTTGCCCCTCAACGCCATTATCAATGCTGGAATTTACATCAAATTCATGTCCCAAATCATTTTTGCCGTAATCTAAAACTTTTTCAGGAGATACATCGGCAACTCCTTCACTTTTTTTAAACTTATTGCTTACTCTACCTTCTGACCATCCACTTACAGTTTTAGATCCGTCACTGGCAACTGTTTTTTCTGCCTTGCTATTGGGTAAATTATCGTATGCTTTTTGTGCTCTATCGTAAGCTGCTTGAGATTCAATTATTTTTTGCGACCTGGTTTTAGGTATCGCATCTGCCATCTCAAAGGTCTCTTTTTCTCCCGCTGGTCCACCTGATTCACTTTCTGCTATATTGGTATCTTTAACAGTTTGCTCTTCGTCAGTCTTTTTAGTTTCACCATCTTTTGCAGTTTCTTCAACTTTGCTCTTTGGTTCTGTCTTACTAGTCAGCTCTTCAGGTGCCTTATGTACAGGTGATAACAGCAATGCCATACCCGCAACATCCTGCCAGCTTGTGGAATATCCTGTCCCATCCTCCTTTTTCCATCCTAATGCAGTGCCGGCCATGTTCTGACCAGATTCGTACATACCAGTCTCCATTGCAAAAATTCCTGTTCCCGCTGCTCCCCATCCTGACTCTCCTGTATTACCATAATGCCCCAAACCTGCCTGTGTAGCAGTAGCTGTACGTAAACCAGCTGCTGTACCAACCGTTGTCCATACGGCGGTTGTACTTGCTCCAGCGCCAGCATACCCAAAGGAAGCCGCAATGTTTTTTACAATATTCATTGGGCAACTCTTTGCAAATTGCCACGCCGCCTGACCAATGCCTCTTATTCCGCCACTTGCAAATGCTGAGGCACCACCAGCCCATAATGCACCTGCCATACCTACGGCTGCACCAGCCATCATTCCCTCCATTAGTTTACCCAAATAATTGGATGCACCTAATGCAATGGCCTGATTCCAGCTTTTTATTTTAGGATTAAAGGTAACTATGCCCCCGGGAATTTTGCAGGTCATTTTATAATCGCCCGTCACCTGTGTTACGCCCTGTATTACAGTCTTATTCGCTTTGGGAACCTCTTTCCACTCTCTTATTTTAGCACCCAAATGGCCACACAGCATAGTGCCTACAACGGCCCCCCATGCAGCACCCGCTAAACCAGCAAGTGCCCCTAATGCTATTAACGCTGCACCTCCTGTAGCCACAGTCAATGCAGCAATTACAACAACCGCTGCGGCCAACAGTGCATATATTAACATTAGCTTTGTACAGCCGAAATCTATCCAGCTGCTGGTCGCTTTATCATTAACAGTGATATACTTTTCTCCGGATGCTTTTTTTGTGGTTTTATTGGAGCCTTGCAGCTGTGCGGGTACAGCACCGTTAGTACATACCCAAAAGTCGTTCTCAGTGATTCTCTTATTGCCCACTTCCTACTTTTTTCAATATTTTCTTTCTTGAATGATGTGCCAATCTGACCTTTTCTCCATGATATATTTTTTGAAACATATGCTGTCGAAGAAATATATAGTCGCCTTTCCTGATAGTTTTTTCGATAAAAAATGAAGATCTTGCAGAATTGCTTTTATAACCTATTCGAATTTGGATGTTCCCTAATCGAAAAGTCTTGTCCCATTTTTTATCATTCTTATCATTGGATTCTTTTATATATGTGGGTTCCATAATTTTACTCAATGCATAATTTATGTCCATCTAACACCATATATTTTTTCATCAATTCCTTCTTTGCCACTTATGCCTTTTTCTTCCACATTATTTCCGTTTTCAAGGATTTTCTTTTCTGAATCACTCAACATCGTAAACTTAAATTTATGATATAATTTTTCCGGATCTATCTCTTCTATTTTGATTACTGAAGATCTCCTGAGTCTGCCAGTTTCATATTCTAAAGTCCGTTCTTCAGTGTGGATCATTTTGATTTGCTCGGGATCAATCTTTATCTTGTCTTTAAATTGTTGGTAAGCGGCATTACAAAAACCATCAGTCAATGGTAATTTTGGCAATGAAGTGGTTTTAATGGTTACAATTTCTTTCCCTTGCGTAGGAAGCACTGGATCACTTTCAGAATTAAGGTTCCACTCAAGATTTGCAGTATTAAAAATATTTGTACCAAAAACCTTTTTTGCCATTGGCAGATCTGTATCATATACATGACCGAAATACATTGCAAAAAATTCATTTGCTTGCACGGCCACTTTTACTTTATCGACGTTATTGAACAGCTCGTCATGCAAAGAAATTGCTTGTTTCAGCTCTTCATTTCCTGAAATATGCTTTTCCATTTCAGCTTTAGTCTCTCTCCATTTTGATAAAATTAGATCGCTGTTCAACACTTTGAGTACTCTACCATTGGGTTCAATTTGCAGATGTAACTCATTATACATTCGGCCAAAGACCTGACTTACTTGAGCCACCTCATTGACCATTGGATTATTTGCCTTTACAACTTTACTTTCCAAAACTAATAACCTCACTTCCACACAATCTTCCTTTATATTTAGTACTTGAAAATCATACCTTATTTCAACTGTTGATAGGATCGTAGATTCTATTGCGTTTACTTCTGCATCAATGGAAAGAGTATATTGATCTCTAAAGGGCTGTCGTATTTTAATTCTTTTATCGTTTATCATACCATTAATTTATAAATACATCTCCACCTGTAATTTTCACTTCACTTGTCACGATCATTCCTGGGCTTCCTTTCGCTTTTCCCACATTGGTTATAGATGTTCCTTCAACATTGACCGTTTTAGCCTGAACAGTGATACTTGAACCATCAATAGTAATGGAACTACCTCCAACTTTTAAAATAACTTTAGAGGCACCAGTCAAATCGATTACACCATCAGCACCCATAGTTAGAACACTTTTACCTTTGCCAACATTGGTGGAGTGCTGACTGCCAGCAACTACATCATGCTTACTATTCGCAACAGTAGCAGCATTTCCAGCACCATCAAATTTCATATTGGCACCGCCCTGATCGGTAAGAAAAACAGAACCTTCACCATCGTTTAGCTCAAGCTTGTTTCCACTTCTACTACTTAAACTTTTGATATTATTTCCTTCCCCACCCCCAGCGCCGATTGCACCATGGTACATTCCCCCCATAACAAAAGGTCTGTCCGGATGTAGATGTACAAAGTTCACTATGACTTGGTCACCAACTTCTGGAATTGACATAAATCCTCTGTTTTTTCCAACTTTATCACTACTACCAGCATCAGGTGTCATTACCCGAATAAATTCTGTAGTATCTTGTCCCCTTTGCCAATCCAGCTGTACCTGTACCCTGCCCTGATTAAGCGGGTCTGAATTTGAGATTACTTTTCCAAACTGCGGTTCGGCTATTGGGACGGTAAATTCCGGCCTTGGGATGTACCCTGTATCAGATGCAATTGCCTGAAAAGTGCCGTCGTAATACCCCCTTGCATCGACCTCATGCGTCACCTCGATCAACATCAATTTGGTAAAATACGAGGTTTCATTGCTATCAGGCTTTCGCATTTCTACTTCTGCAATACAGCCGGGGTAAAGAAATGGAACAGTTGTATTTCCAGAGGTAACAAAAACTTCGGATGCTTTGCTACCCGCAGTCCCTTTTTGTGAAGCATCAATATCCATAAAAGAAGAGGCTCTTATCGGAGCAACCCGTAAAGACGGTGTCTGAAATGTTCTTTCAGAAATCTCATAGGCACGTTTTGCTATATCAGAAGTGTGGTTGATTTTGGAATCACCCCCTGTAAATCTCTCATTTTTGCTACTATTATAACCATAAAATGAAGGATTAACATGTTGAGCCTTCATCTTAACCTTAATATCGGTCAGATTACTACCATAGGTTAACTTTACAGGCTTCTCCTGTGGTGGTAGTTGACCAAAATGCAATACCTCACCATCATAGAAAAATTGCTCCCCATAAGCCTCGGCAATTCTCGCCAAATAATTGTAATGGGTTTCTTCATATTGAGAACTGTAAGGTACATTACCCTGCTTTGCATCCACTCTAAAGTCAAATTTCCCATGTCCTAAACCTTGCTTAATTACTTCCGTAGCTATGCTATTCAGGCTAATCGGTTGGGCTCCTCCAAAGCTTTGAATATGGGGTGCTGCATCCAACAATATTGTTGGACTGGAACCGGAAATGACAAGATTTCCAAGACTTCCCTGATCTTGGCTGAAGCCTACTTCAGTAATAACTCCCACAAAATTTCTTTCTGGGCTATTATCAACATCTTTATATTTAAAGACAATGGTTATTCTTTTTCCAAGAAAATTTTGGGCCTCTTGGAGATTGTGGTTCTCCGCTGATCCTAAAGTATCATGAGCTAATGTAAGCTCAAACTCATGATGTTTTATGGCGCTTTGGGTAAGTTTAAAATGCTTGAAATATTTAACTACTTTTCCATCGACAACAATATCGAGTTTAACTATCCTGTTGATCCCTGCAATCGCATTTTCGGGAATCCCCGCTGCATTAAATATTTTAGAAGTCGGTTGTTTTGCCCATACTTTTTCTTTAATAATGGTAGGGTCATTCGGTAACAATGGCTGATTCAAAAACTGTTTGCCAGTATCCGCTATATTTTTTGCCTGTGCAAGATATTCTTTTTGTGGCCCTGGAATGTGAGGGACACTATCTAAGGTAACATCCTTTAAAGTATCCGAAACTTTTTTCTTGGATGAATCTATTCCTTTGTCGGAAAGATTATCTTCTTGTTGAAACATGATAACATAATTTTTTTCGGTTGTGTTATTTATATTTAATTATCACCCAGCGGAGAAGTTGTTTTGCTCAGAGATATTGACTGTAAAATGTATAGAACTTGTGAGAAGGCTATTGTATTACTGGTCTGAGATAGGTACAAACAGAATTTCTATGGAGTGAAATTCCTCTTTAGCATTAAGATACGCTAACTATTTCGGGGTTGTTTTTCATTTTTTTTCATAAGCTCTTTAGTGATTTTGGTTTTGCAATATAGTACCTTAGAAATTCACGACAAAATGAATTAGGTATTATTTTAAAAATTGTAGTAATACTACTATTCAGCATTTTACTTAATTATTTTGGGAAAAAGTGAGTATCGATAGCCTGCAAGACAATATGCTGTAATTAGAAAATATAATAGCATCGCTACATAATGTTCACGTTACTGTATTAAGGCAGAGCTGAAAAAAATGGTTTTGAAACTTCTATCCAATTTTTTAAATAACTGGCCCAATGGCGAGATTCTCCTCCATACTGTTATCTTTAGCACGTCTCTTGATAAAATCTGCCGGACCGATTCCATTGATTTCACGAAAAAGTTTCGAAAAATTGTTCCTTGATGACATGCCACATTCTTCTGCAAGGGTTACGATCTTGTATTTGCGGTATTCGGGGTCATTGTATAGCTTGTCGGTTATGTACCTAATTCGCAGTTCTATCAGATACTTCGTAAAATTCATCCCTTTGTACTCATTTACGATCTGAGATAGATAGTAGTGATTCGTATCAAATTTATCAGCCAGCTTATGCTGAGTAAGACCGTTTTCTCTAAACCCTCCCTTACTCTCAAAATCCTTCAATTTATTCAGGATTTCTTCTACAATCTTAGGATCAATTTCAAGTTTGCTCCCATCCTCTTTTTCTTGTGTCTTGTCCCCTACATGGACTTCTCTGGCTTTTATCTTTTCTTCTAAAATGTAATATTTCCGACGGACTCTTTGCGCCCTTCTTTTATAAAATAACATGGTAGCAGCGAAGCTGAAAGCGACAGTACCTAGGCCCCATTTGGCTAAATTATCCTTGGCAGATTTCTTTTCGAGCCGCTTCTTATCTTCTTTTAGCACACGTGTATCATACTCCTTACTCATCCTACGGAGTAAATAGTTAAAATCCCTGAATAGAACGCTATCTACCTTTAAAAGCTGATTTGTATAATATAATTGTTGCTCAACATCATTATTAGCTTTGTAGTGGTCAATTAAAAGCTCATAGGTATCCCGTACTTCGGGAACAATAAAGGCATGCTTCTGAAATATAGAATCGACCTTTTCAAAATTTCTCAAAGCATGGGATTTATCACCAAGACCAAGATAGGATTTTCCTAAATAAGAATAATTTACCGCTAACCACGCAAAATCATTAATTTTTGAAAGTGCTGCGGAAGAAGCGGAAAAGGATGCAATCGCGGTGGAATATTCTTTTTTATGGAACTCGGAAATACCTTTTTCTTTCAAAAAATATCCGGATTCTTGCCGATGTTCTTTGTTTGCACCGATTTCAATCAGTCCGACGCTAACAATTGAATCTGCAAGGGTATACTTGCCCATGTTTCGATAGCAAATTGCCATTTGGTGAAGACTATTATAGTAGCCTCTTCGAGAATCATATAGAATATTCGGATGTTGTTTCTTGCTTAGTTCTAACGCAAAATAATTCTGTGTCTTCATAAAAATCGGCAATGCTTCATCGTAAAAACCAATATAGCTTTTAACAACACCGATGAGATAATTTAACCTGTTTTTATAATAAGGATCTGTTCCTTTATCCGCATACTGAACCGCTACGAGAAACTCCTGCAATGCCAATTGGTATTTTTTAAAGTGGAAATAATAGACAACACCTTTTTCAAGATAGGCAGAACTTACTAATGAATCTTTACGTGATAATTTGGCGGCAATTATTGTACTATCTGCAAACTTGAGTTTTATGTTACGATCGGAAGAGAATTCGACGCCGTCTGCATATCCCTGATATAATTTTCCATAATCCTTATCCTTTTTTGCCTCAGCTATGTACTGACGAATAAACGGTAGTGCCCTGACATCGTTCTCTGAAAACACTTCATAATTTCTCCGGATATAGTAATATTTACTGTACTCTTCTTTTTGGGCACAGACCAATTCACCGTAGAATAAACATAAAACAATAATGATATGAAAAGAGGAGAATTTCATAGGTCAAGTTTATATAAAATTAGGAAAATTCGCCAAATCATGAATTATCAAAAACGAAAATATCCAACCTACCACAAAAACCATTTAAAGTACTGATTTAAAACATATTAATCATGCTCAAATTGAACAATTTGAGCATTCAAATTGTTCAACGGGCGCACCAAACAGTTTTTTCGTGCTCCAATGCCCTCTAACTTCGCTCATGAATTCGAAATAACCGGCCGGGATAATTCTTAAAATTTTTAAAGAAAATGAAGACCATTATCTCAACAATATTAATCATCACAGGAACTGTCCTTTTGCACTCCTGTAGAGAATCCGAAATAGAGGAACCGTTAGAACTAGAAAAACAGAAAATTGTCAACTCAAAAACAGAAACGTCAAAAAATAACGATACAATTCAGGCGGGAGTTGTTTACGATCCTGAAACTGACGAATCCATAAAAGATCCACCGATCAGACATGGTGGCCAATGGAAAATCTCGAAATAATACTCTTAGACTGTATGTAAACCTTTCATCTTAAATCAAAAGAACTAATGCCATGCGAACTAAAAACTTGATAGCCGAAATAATTATCTCCTTACTTCTACTTATGTGGGCGTATACCTTCGCCAGTAAAGTATTTGACTTCGACACATTTAACAGACAGATCAAAGGTGCTTACTTATTATCTGCAGGAGGATCTGCTCTGCCGTATATTTTACAGGCTTTCCACCTCGGCATTGTTATACTGCTGATAAACAAGAACTGGAGAAGATTGGGACTGCTTACATCTCTAACAATTATGATCATCTATACAGCTTACCTCATTTACATTTTAAAATTTGCTCCGAGCATTCCATGCTCATGTATTGCAGTTTTCAGAGGTATGAACTGGAACGACCAGCTGTATTTTAATTTCTTTGCACTGGCAATTAACATTATTGGTCTGATCACTTTTTTTTCGCTAAAGCGAGCCCCACACAGTGTTCAGACCACTTATAATTAAACTAATAACCAAACAGGGGAAGCCGAAAACCTGATACCTAGAGTAGGCAAAAAACTAAAGTTTAGCTTTTTGATCAAAAAAGCACCAAACATCATGAAATCACTAAGAATTACATTAGGAGTTGCAGCAATTGCACTCGGAAGTTTCGCAGCTTTCTCTTTTGCTCCGGCAAGTAGCAATGCAAAAGAGGCTTTACAAGAATTTTACGTGAATCCAAATGGTTCGCGAGGAGATGCCGTAGTAGGATCTAGCGATTGTGAAGGGTCAAATCCTAGAATTTGTTCACAACAATATGACACTTCAACAAATCTTCCTACAAACGACCCGGCATATATTCATAAAGGCGACCGTCCTTAAAATCTATGCAGTCATATTTTACCATATGACTGCATTTTTTAAAAGCGTTTAATTGTATGAAAAATTTCAAATTAACTTTAGGGGTTTTTAATATTGGTGTCCTTTTGTTGATCATATTTTCATTTACCGTTAAAGACAATAATATAAAAGCTTCATTTCAATATTACTATGTAAATCCAGACGGATCAAGAGGAGACATACTTTTAGGTCCTCCTGAATGTGAAGGCCCGCGACAACAAATCTGTGTTGCGGAATACGATACATCAACAAATTTGCCTACAGGAAATATTTTATATGGAGAAAGGCCATAATTTAAAGAAATCTCTTAACAAAGAAAATACCTGCAATGATATGATTGCAGGTATTTTCTTTAAATTACTGACTTTAAATAGGTCATAAAATCAACTTTATTAAATCGTGGATCTGGTGGTGCGGACAGAATTTTCCCGTCTCTATCAACTACGATCAGTCTTGGATAAGAATATATATTTAAATACTTCATCATTGGATGATCGCTACTTCTTCCTTCCGTAAATAATTGCAAAGAATTAGGACTAGAATACCTTCCAATTCCTTTGAGCCATGATTCTCTTTTATCAATTCCGATGGAAATAAATTGAACACTTTTATTATCTATCTCTTTTTCTAACTGCTCAAGCACAGGAACCATTTGTTTACAGCCCACGCAGCCATTAAACCAAAAATCAATTACTAGAACCTTTCCCTTAAAATCATTTAATGAATATATTTTACCCATAGAATCCGGTAAGGAGAAGTCATAAAATGGTTTACCGATGGCGAATTTCCGTTCAAGTTCCTCGTAAATTTTCAAAACATTTGAAAAATTTGGATTGTTCGGAATTACATGATCGCGATAATAGCCAAGAAGTTCGACAGTCGTTGAATCTAACCCTCGCCGCATGGCCCTAATTAGATGATTTGATAAGAGATAATCTCTGACGACCGGATATTCCCTAAGCTTGGTAAAGATAAGCTTAGCAAATTCTATTCTGCGTGTATTCTGATAATTATTACCAGCTATATTGACAGGATTTTTAAACTCCGATAAAATCAATGAAGATGGAACAATTCCTGCTCCAAAATAATTTATTACATCCTTCTTTTTGAAAACTTCTAAATGACTTTTGCCTAATATATAGGTACGAAATAGCATTTGTAAAGAATCATTTTTGCTGACCATACAAACTCGGTATAATGGAGTCAGAATATCACTGTATAATTGTGCTTTAATTAGATTCTTTATTGCTTTTGGAACTTCAGTATTACTATTTAAAACAGAATCTACAACCTTTAGCTTTTTATCAGTCGTTTCAAATCTGTAAGTTAAGCTTTGATCTTTTTCGCTGGGATCAGATTTATATACCTCGAAATATTGAACAACACTTCTTTTCGATAGATTCACTTTGTTGCTACCCTTACCACTAATTTTAATATTTTCAATACCAAAACCATGAAAACCAGAATCTTTAAATCGAGGTAAGTCAAAATTTAAGTTGTCCGATGGCTCTACTAATACTTCATATATTCCTGGAAAAGTTAGATACTTGTTGTTAATTAAAAGTGTAACAAGAGCTGGATTTTGGATATTAAAATTAAAATGACATTTCCCATTTTTTATTTCCAGGGTATCCTTAAAATAATCTGAATCAATTTTCAGTGATGGATCTAATACAAATATTTGTGCCAAAAGCTTAGTTGAATCTAATTGTGGAATGCTAATAGTTATATTGGTGTTCCCTTGAGAGAATGAACAAATTGAGAACAATAATCCTGTAAAGAATAATATTACCTTTTTCATGATATCTACTTATTTATTATTATTCAATTCCAGTAAAACTTCTTATATATTGAGGGATCGCAAAAATATATTTTGGATCATTTGGAGGTAATGTAAATATATCATCACCTATTTTTCGCACAAGTGTTTTCATGAATTTGGGATCTCTATTCAGACGTTTTAGGTCTTGCCAGCGAAGACCTCGCCCTATTAATTCCTTTCTTCTTTCCTTAATGACAATATCCAAAAGTTCATTATTATCGTTTGTTGAAATTGCTACATATGTTCCGCTTTTAAACCGATTTTGGAGTAATAAATTCAATGCAGATTTTGATTCCGCTGGTTTATTTAATCTTGCACTACATTCAGCCTTGATCAAAATCACCTCATCAGTTGCAGTAGCGGTAAAAAGCTGACCGCCTTGATAACTCCCACGAAAGGTTGGTTTGCCATCATCAGTATTGATTTTGAAAAATAGGTTTTTACGGAGGTCGTTTGTATCATATAATTCAAATAATTCAGAACTTACTCGTCCTATACGGAAATTGTCAGATTGCTGACGCATAACTCCTATAATATGCATCTCTTTGGTGGATACATTTAAAAATGGTCTGGCTGGAGATCCATTTACATTGTTGTAATTTTCTAAAAAACTGTGATATTTAAAACTGGAATCAGAAGAATTTAGAGCATCAGCATAGTTATCCATGAATAAATATGTTCTTGCTAGCAATCCATATGCACCTCCTTTTGCAACGAAAGTTTGACCAGCTTGTGAACTTGGCAGTAATTGAGCGGCTTGCTTAAGATCCGAAATAATATGTGTATATGTATCTTCGAGAGTAGCTCTTATTATTTTTTCATTTATGTCTGATGTTACTTTAAGTGGTATTCCTAAGTCTGTTGCAGAAGTATTTTTATCGTAATATTTACAAAAGGTCATGGCAAGGTTAAGCATTTCTTTTGCCCTGTGGAATAATGCTGTTCCTTTAATTCTGTCATACTGTTCCTTATTGTTGTTCGTTCTTCCAATCTTTTCGAGACCTTCTAAGACAATATTTGAAATTTGTATTTCAGCATATGCTAAATCCCACTCATCAGCTTGTGTATCACCAAATTTTGGAATTTCCATTGATTTCCAGGTTATTAGATTGCGGCTATAATCATAGTAGAAAGAGCTGAATTGTGAAGGTGTAAACTCATAGTCATCGCATGCAGTTTCACATGCTCCTCTTCCATCTAATCCCAATAAACCATTATTCAGCAGTAAGTCCATATCATTCAAGGTTGCTGGTACGATAAGTTTGATATTTTGTTTCTCTTCAAGCCATTGTTTATTACAGGCTGAAAATAGTACCGCAATTGCTATAATGTAGATCAATTTCGATTTAAATTTCATCTCAGGTTTTTATAAAGTACAATTAAGTCCCAACGCTATTGTTCTTATAGGTTTGGTAAATGGAAAATCTGGATCAATATGATCCTTATTTGCTCTCCATATTAATGCTATATTATTCATATAGGCAAAAAGATTAAGCGTCGATATATGCAGAGTACGAAGTATTTCCGGTTTGAATGTATACCCTAAGCGTATATCCTGCAATCTAATATTATCCCCTTTATCTATTAAAGCAGCTGATTTTTTGTAATAATTGTCAGCCAAATTGTTGGCGGGGTACAGCAAAGCGGGAACACTCGTATACTTTTCATCTCCAGGTTTCTGCCAACGATTATAATAATCGCCATGACCATCATATGATGAATATAAACCTGAATACATAATTGAATTGCGCCTGAAATAATAATCGAAACGGTAGGTAATATTGAAAGAGAGTGCAATTCCTTTATAGGTAATGCTATTGCGTAATGCTCCAAAATACTTTGGCAAAGCAGTTCCGTGGTAAATTAGATTCTTTTCGGGGTCACTTGCTAAAATCTGTACCATTTCTGCATAAGATGTCGATGGCATTCCATTTAGATAGCCTTGAGGTTGACCGTTGACCGGATCTAAACCTGCCCAAGGATAAGAATAAATGCTGAAAAGAGATTTTCCAACAACTGGTGTGTAAGTTGCTGATTGTCTATAAGCACTTGTTAAAGCATCTTGCACAAAATTTGTAAGATTAGTTTGTCTTTGATATTTCAATATTTCGTTCGTTGCAAAAGAAAAAAAGGCCGTAGTATTCCATTCAAAACTATTAATTGCAACATTTTTTGAATTAAGCTCAATGTCGACTCCTTGACCTTTCATATCTGCAACATTTCCGCGGTAACTTGCAAATCCCGAAGTAGGATCAATTTCACCGTTGCCAATAAGGTCCGTTCCTTTCCTATTATAATATTCAATACTTCCTGCGAATCGTCTATTCTTTACACTGAAATCAAGGCCAATGTTCAACATTCGATTTTTCTCCCATCTTAAGTCTTTATTTGGAGGATTTAAAAGGTACGCACTCGGTAACTTGTTGATACTATTGGTTGAAAGTTTAGCAGTCGTATAAGCAGTAACTGACTTATCTGTATTTCCACTATAGCCAAAAGTTGAACGTATACTCAATTCCGATAGCCAATCAGTATTATAAAATATCTCTCTATGGATGTTCCACTTTAAACCAGTAGACCACAATGGCACAGATTTTTGATTCGTATTCACTCCAAAAAGGTTTGATTGATCTATTCTGGCACTTAAGGATAGGATATACCGAAGATCATAATTATAGGCCCCATTAAAATAATACGAACGAATCCTGTCCAAGGTTTCATTATAATCGTCAGCATTTGGAATCTTAACGGAAGCCCCCTTTCCATAAATTACAAAGTTGCTCAAATAATCAACCACTGTACTAGATCCTACATTGGGATCAAAACCATATAACCTATTGGAATTTGCAGTAGATTTTACTTCACGAACTTCGAAGCCCGCAATCGCATTCGTCTGATGCTTTCCCCACTTTTGATCATAATTTAATTGAAACCGCCCGTTTAGCGAGGTTAACTCTGAATTAGTATTATCAAGTATTCCGCCTAACGGAATGTTTCTTGTCAAAACACCGTTATTTTTTGAGGTATAACGGTTAATTTGGTCACGTGCAATATAACTATCTTGGTTAATTAAATTCCTACGCCTGCCTATTTGATTTTCCCACTGGAATCTTGCCTCAGCTGACAATTGGGGCAAAAAAAAGTATTTTAATGCCGTATTTAATCGTAATTCCCTTTGCTTAACATGATTATCTTGATATTTTAATTCATCTAATGGCCTAAAATTCCAGTCCAGCAAACCACTATCAAATGCTGAACTTTTAAGGAAATTACTATAATCCTTTGTTACAGTGGCAGATGATCCATCCCCATTGACCAAACTAGCATAAGGATACATCATTTCCTGTCCCATAGTACTCAGCATCGAAACTACATTGGATATATCCTGGTTATTTTGGTTATAGGAAATTCCTGCTGAAAGTTCTAATTTTTCAATTGGACGGAAAACCTGATTGCTGTTTAAACTCACTCGGCTAAAGCCATTTCCTTTTTCTGAATCAAGATTTTTATCAAATCCTGCTGAAAAGTAATATGTATACTTGTTAGTTCCTCCATTTAGATTTAATGCATATTGCTGTTTAATACTTTGTTGGTACAAGTATTTCCCCATATCTCTTCGCAGATCTCCACCCCGTAGAGCATCAATTTGTGCATTGGCCTGCTGTTCTGTGAGAAGTCCATTTTTTTGATCATTCAGAATACTTACGACAGGAGAATAAGGACGATTATCAGCAGTATTGCTGATAATTGTATTGTAGAAACCCTTATCAAAAAGCATTTTTTCAATATCTATAAAATCAGACGGTTTAATCTGTGGAATATAATTCAGGTCTGGCTTCTGCCCTATCGTAACATTGGTTGTAAAACCTATGTTAATAGGCTGGTCTGCTCGTCCTTTTTTAGTCTTTATGACGATCACACCATTACCTGCTCTGACTCCCCAGATCGAAGCTGCCGCAGCATCTTTCAAAATATCAATATCTTCAATATCGTTCGGATTGATATTGTTGATGTCGCCTTCATACGGAAAGTTGTCTACAACAATCAATGGTTGGTCATTGCCGAAGATCGTAGCCTGTCCTCGTATTGTCAGCTTCGGGCTTCCTGAACGTTCGTCAAATAAAATAGACGGTGCTATCCCTTTCAGTCTACTGATAACATCAGTAGAAACCTGACGGTTAAAAGTCGCATTGTCTACCTTTGAAAAAGAACCTGTAGCTCTTTCTTTAGGTATGCTCTGGTAACCGCTGGCAACGACATTTACCTCTTCAATCCGATTATCATTTGAAGTGAGTACAATCCGGTCAGCATTGCTTGCAGCTACTTCGATCTGCCCATAACCCATATAGGAAACCTGTAATTCAGAATCAGAAAATTCATCTGGAACCTCAAATAATCCTGTATTGTTAGAAGTCGTTATAAAGTTCGTTCCTTTAACTTGGATCGTTGCACCTGCCAATGGATTCCCCTTTTCATCGACCACCCTTCCCTTTATCGTTTCCTTTTTTTTTGAACTGGGAGTAACCTGTGGACTCGCAGTCTTTCTTTCACTTAAAATGATGATGCCGTCAGCGACCTTATAAGAGATAGGCTGATTGGCGAAAAGAGCATGTAAGATCTCCTCTATTGAGGCTCCTTTTAAATTGACCGTAATTGGTCCGATCTTGCGAAGAAGTTCCTCACTATAGACAAAATCATACTTCGTCGATTTCCGAATTTCGGAGATTGCAGTAGAGAGTGGGGCTTTCTGCAAAGTAAGGCTGATCTGCTGTGCCTCTATCGTAGTACTGCTGGCAAGGAGCATAAAGAACAAAGTGCTCTTTATGCCACCACGCAGAAGTTTTCTCCTGTTGGAAATCATATCCATCCGTGGAGGGATAATTTCCTTGTTGGAAAAATCATGTTTTTTCATAGATTTGTGTAGGGTTAAAAATTTAGTTTTCGTTGCTGGAAACCTTTAATGTATGACCCGATCGCCGGAGTGCGCTAACACTCCGGCATTTATTCAGGCCAACATATGAAACTGTACTTATTTATTTTCTATCTCAATCCTCCTTCCTGTGGCTTTAAATTTTAAATCTGTGATCTCTCCAAGCGCATATAAGACGCTTTTCAATTTTTTATCCCGGCTTATAGTTCCATGAACCTTTGTTTCAGGGACATTCTTATAATCTACATCTATATCATACCAGCGTTCAAGCTGTCTTAAAACCTCAGATAACTGAGCGCCCTTAAATTGAAATTCATTTGCAGTCCACGCAATAAAAGGCTCTGTGTCAACTTTTTTGACATCAATAACACCCAGTACTAATCTGCCCTGCTGGCCTGGTTTTAATTTTATAGAGGTCTTACTATGGGTATTGCTAAGTTCAACACTCCCGCTGACTAAAGTGGTCAAGATAGAAGGCTCATTTCCGTAAGCATTAATATTAAACTTCGTACCCAGTACTTTTACGCGTTGATCGCCTGAAACAACAATAAAAGGTTTCGAAGCATTGCGTGCAACTTCAAAATACCCCTCTCCCTGCAGTTTAACAAGCCGCTCAGGACCATTGAATTGAGTAGGATAAAATAATTTTGATTCGGCATTTAACCAGACATGGGTTCCATCGGGTAGTATGGTTTTGTACTGCCCCTTTCGCGGAGTGGAAAGTGTAGCATATTGCATCATGGACGTTGAAACCTTTTTTCCATCTACATAGGTAATACCATTGGCATCCGTCATTACAGTTTTACCTTCCAGAGTTAGAACTTTGCCATTACCGAAAGTCAAGGTTGCCTGCTCCTTCCCAGGATCGATGTCGGCCGCCGCCGTCTTCTGCGCTTCATCAAAAACAGTTCTGGACTGATAATATCTGTAAAGAAGTATAGTAATCGAAAAAAACACTAGTACCGCAGCAGCAGAGGTCCACATAATAACACGCTTATAATGCGATTGACGTTTCTTCAACAAGCTATGTAATTTCTGAAGTTCTTCTAAACTTGTGGAATCCGCAGCATCAAAATGCAAGAGCTCATTTGCCACATGCTCCCTGTCTTTCAGCTGCTCAAAAAAAGCCCTATTGGAACTGCTCTTATTGAGCCAGATCTCCACAGTTTTTTCTTCCAGGACAGTAAGCTCCTCACCTCTTACAAACTTTGTCAAAAGGGGGACAATCTTTAATTCTTCGTGGATGCTGTGCTCTTCCATTGGGTTCATTTTACATAGAAACCGGAAAAGAATAGGGCTTGTCTCAAAAAAATTAAAAAAATTAAGAATAAATCAGTAAAACTGCGATTCCAGCTCCTGAGAGTGATTTTCTTAAGAGAGAAATTGCTCTTGATTTTTGCGTATTGATCGTGCTAACTGGAATACCAAGCTCCTCGGAAATCTCTCTCGGAGTATCACCATTGACAATCTTTTGCATAATGAGCTTGTATTGTTCTGGTAAAAGCTCGATAGCATGGTAAAGTTCCTGATATACCTCAGTTTGCAGAATAATGTCAAGAACATTATTATCAAACTCATCAACGTTCATGCTATAAAGATCAAAACGCTGTTGGTTGACTTTCTCTTTCTCTATGACCTTCAAACAACTATTTCTAACAGATATATAGAGAAATGCTTTGATATTCGAAAGTGTTTCAAAATTTTCCCTGCGATCATGCAACTTTAGAAATATATCCAGTACAATATCCTTAGAAATCTCCATCCCGATATTCAAAAGAAGCTTATCCGCAAAAAATACCAAGGAAGAGTGAAACATCGTGAAAATCTGGTCAAAAGCCAGTTTATCACCGCTTTGAAACTTGACAAGCAGTGCCCTTTCGTCGATCACATTGCGGGATGTCATAGGGCCAATTGGTAAAAGATATGTAAAGTTAGATATTAATAGTTTTAAAAAGAAATTTTAAGCGAAACCCAAGTTCTTTCTTTTTTATAATTCAATTTTTTGCCTTTTGTCAAAAGTTATTGGGATTTATAGATTTAATTTAGTGCTAAAGATCTGTTTAAACGAAGAAACATAAACTGCACTAACCATAAACCTCATAAAATGCTAAAACAAATTTTCAAAAACTTAGTTTATGCAGTATTTGCAATTATACTGCTACAGTCTTGCGAAAGGGATATTCAAACCTATCCGCAAACCGATGAAACCTCGTTGACCAAAAAATGGTATGACGATAATGGGAAACCTTTTCCCTTGGATTGGTCAAAAGCACAGTTATTAAAAGGGAATAATGAGAATTCAACACTTGTCGTACCCTTGGAAAATGGAACAAACCTTGGACCGGATAACTCCTTACAGCAAAATCTTATATTCACTATTGTCAATAATAAGGTAGTCAAAGCTAATAAAGTGAAGCTCTTCTCCGATACACGAACGATGGCTCAATTCTCCGGAGAAGCGATCTCTAATTTCGTGAAAAATCAAGGATACAGAAGTAAGGAACTGGGAAAGGTGTATTTTATGGTCTATGATCTTAATGATACATTGCTTTACAGCCAACTACTAGATGCCGATGGTCTGAAACAGGTAAACCTTCAGCTGAAAAATAAAGATAATGACACCAAGGTTAAAGCTGGGAACGGCAAGCCTGCTACTGGTAAAAATGTCCCTGTTGTGTGTAGCGATTGGTATCTAGTAGAGTACTTTGATGACGGAAGCACATATTGGATGTATCTATACACAACCTGTAGCGGTAGCTCTTCTGGCGGCGGCGGAGGTGGCGGCGGAAGTGGTGGAGCAGCCTCCTATTTCGTTGAATCTCCAACAGAACCGATCAACCTTCAGCAGCTCATCGACTGCTTTAACACTATTCCTTCCACTGCTCAGACTACATACAAAATAACCCTTCATACGGCACTTGCTGAACCAGGAAAACCCTATCAGGTATACAATGCTACAGATAAAACTCCGGGGCATGCTTATATTACTATGCAGAAAACCAACGGAGCAGCAACCCGTTCGCTGACTTTTGGATTTTATCCGACTGCGGATTCCTGGATGAGTGTACTGAAAAATGCAGAAGACTCATCAATTGGAAAGGAAGACGACGAAAAACGTAGAAGCGATGCCAGCTATACGCTAAATGTAACTTCAACAGCCTTTAATAATGCACGTAATGTTGCATTATCTGGAAGTCTTCAAAAATATGATCTTAACAATTTTAACTGTACAAATTATGCCATACAGGTTTTTGAGGCTGCAATGGGCGGCGGAACCGGATTGCAAGTACCCAATAGCTCGGTTGGATATAAAACCCCCTCAAGTTTATATCTCAGGTTAAGTGATATGAAAACCGCTGGAACCGCTGGTATCTCAACTACTACAACTTTGGCTCCTACCAGTACACCACCTTGTAACTAAACAAAAAAGATATGAAGAAGAAAACAATAATGATGATGAGTAAAACAATTATTTTAGTGCTTACTGCCATGATCGTAATTCCCAATCTACCTTTTATAGGTAAGGATATTTCTCATCGGTTAGATGAGGGATATTTCAGATATTCCAATGTAGATGGTTCATATAAGATAACTCAGGATTTTCATTTTAAAAGCCCCGGTTTTGAGACCTTTGGTTTTGAACAGTGGATAAAAAAGACATCTCCCCCCGAAGAAAACAGGAAACTATACAGGTTGTACAAAATGAACCCATTGTGTTTTTGGCGCTGGAGCAATTATCTTAGGCATGGTGTGCATTTTGACTATATGGACCCCGTTATCATCCAAAAGAATATGTTGAAGAAAAAGTTAGATACTACGAAAGTAATGTAGTATTAGGCCGGATTAATCCTCCAGCAAGCACAAATGTTCAATAATGGATATGAAAAGAAAATTTATTATAGGAATTGTACTATCTGTTCTGGTGATACCCAATACACCGATTATAGGTACGGAGATATTGAAGGCCATTGATGGTGACCATTTTCGATATTCTAATGCAAACGCCGCTTTTACCGGCATTGAGTACATGGATGTTTTTTCCCCTTGGATGAGCAAGTGGGTAACATATGGATTTATCGAGGCTACGCGACCCCAAATGGCCAATATGGAAATTTTTAGGCTTTATAGGATTAACCCGCTGTGTTTTTGGCGTTGGCGCTATTATTTAACTGTTAGCAGACATTTCGAGTATCGGGATTGGGAAAAAATAAAGCCAAACAGAGTTCCCTTCAAACCAACTAATAGATGGCAGAAGTTCTGATTTTTTCTAAAAAAAATCAAATAGAAGGAACGATGGATTTTTCTATAATTAGCATCCTCTACACTTAGAAAAACTCTCATTTGATGGGAGTTTTTCTAATAAAATCGATCAAATATTATCATACAAATAAGTGCAACGGTCTTTCATGCCTCAAATAATGCTGATAGTCTGCAACTAAACAAAAAGATATGAAGAAGAAAACAATTTCAATGGTAAGGAAAATAATTCTTATAGCGCTTGCCGCTATGATCGTAATCCCCAACCTACCTTTTCTAGGTAAGGATATTCAGCACTGGTTAGATGAGGGATATTTCAGATATTCCAATCTAGATGGATCGTATACGATGACTCAAAGTTTTCATTTTAAAAGTCCTGGATTCTCAACTTTTGGTTTTGAACAATGGATAAAAGAAACAGCTCCCGCCGTAGAAAACCGGAAGCTCTACAGGTTATACAAGATTAATCCACTATGCTTCTGGCGATGGAGTAATTATATTCGGCAAAGTGTACATTTTGACTATATGGACCCGGATGTCATTTAAAAAAATATGCAGAAAAAAAAAGACGGTTATCACAAAAATAATGTAGTAAAAGTTGGATTATTTAAATAATCCAACTTCTTTTTATTCTTATAGTTTTAATAATAACAATAATATAAAACTTATAGACCTAGGCATCTCAGTATTTTTGTCTGCTATTCTTCGTGAATCTTTATATTATCTTGTTCTATAAGGTGTGACAGTTGGAGAACTACTGAATTCTAAAAATTCTCAACTATTTTCTTTCGCTAGTATATTTATAAACCCACTATCAATTAAATTATTAATAAAAGTTAACAAATACTTCTGTTTTTACTATATTTACCTAAAATTCATGGTTAGAACCTAATTATTGAGTTGCCAAATAAAACGAATTAACCTTAAATGAGAATAATACATATTTCGGACATTCATTTGTCAAGCGATAATTATGATGAGTTTAAAAGACATTACATTGTTGATCTACCCAAAATTCTTAGCGAAGAAAATGAAAAAAGAAATATTGATCTTATTGTAATCACTGGAGATCTTGTCGATCAGGGGGGATGCTCACTCAGTCAAATGTCAAAATTTGAAGGCATTGACGATCCTTATAAAATTTTTGAAAGTGAATTTATAGGGCCAATTAAAGAAGCTTTAGGCTTTGATAATGACCGATTTCTTTTTATTGCTGGAAACCATGACATAGATGAAAGCACCATCATGTGGGTTGATGAAAAAAAAATGCAAAAATTTGAAGTCGAAGGAAATATTAAAGCTCTGTTAGAGCTTACTGGTGACGATGCAATTCGATATCGGGCACGGATACAGAAATTTAAAGATTTTGAAAAAAGATTTCACGAAAACACCCGTAATTATACTTTTTCCCTTAATCAGTCGACTTACGTTTACACATTTAATGATACTATAAAAGTAGGATTTGCCTTAATTAATGATAGCTGGCGGTGCAGTACATGTAAACTAGCAACTTATAAGGATAAAAAGCTATTCTTTGGATTTGATCAAGTTTATAACGCATTGGAAAATTTAGCGGATACCACCATGAATGTCATTTTAACCCATCACCCTATTGATAGTTATGATGAAAAAGATGAAGTAAAAAGAGCATTAACCAGTAAACCCTACCACTTGCATCTTTATGGTGATCAGCATCATAGAGATATTTCCCTTCATATTACTAATAGCGGCCAATGTCTTGCCCTAATGGCTCGCGCAGGTTTAAACAAACCGAAGGAAGGCGAAGAAAAGTGGCAACCAGGGTTTCACATTATAGATATAAACTTCGAGAAAGCTATTATTGAGTGTATCACATATTATAAATATGATTATAGTAGTACGTATTTTACTGCGGATAGCTCCGCCAAACCACGTTTTGGAATAGATGATACACCACGTCCTTTAGGGTTTACGCAAGTAGCTCCCGCCCAAGATTTAACAAATTTGGAAGAGAAAAAATATATAAACGAATGATTGAACAATACCACGAATTAAGATATATAGAAACATCTCCTAAAGAGAGTGTTACATTTTCTCTTTTTAATGATGATGAAGACAGGCTAACCCTTTTGGATTTTATAAAGGATCATGATCGTATTTTCCTTCTGGGAAATCCAGGTATCGGAAAAACGACAGAGCTAAAAGCTGTATTTAAAAAGTTATGGGAGGACAGACAATCCAACCAACTGGTGCCGGTATTTATAAACATTAAAAACTTTAAATTTAATTCACCCTTCGAAAGCTTAATCGATTTTGATGAATGGAAACAGGTACCTGCTGTTCTGTTTATTTTTGATGGGCTAGATGAAATTAACAATATAGACGAGTTTATTGCTGAACTGAGAAATTTCATGACTCATTATGCTGATATGCAATTAAAGTTCATCATCAGTTGCAGAACAAATATTTATCAAAAGAATGTTATTGAAATTCCTGATTTTTCTACGGTATATCTCAAGAATTTGTCCGCTTTTCAGATTGAGAATATTCTAAAGCAAAAATATGCAATACCAGCTTCTGAAGCAAAAATTAACGACTTTACCGCATTATTACAGACTCCTTTTAATTTGGATTTATTTGCTAACTATCACCTGAAAAATGGCTTTTTTCCTACGACAATTGAGGAATCTTTTGAGCTGCTTTTCAATGAAGGAATCAATAGTACGTTTAATGAAGAGGATGATAGGATAGCAATGAAAAAACTTCTTGGAGAGGTTGCAATTTCTAATGAATTGATGCAACAAAATTCTGTTAATAAAGATCAATTAGAAAGACTCATCGGTCGTTATTATCTAGCCTCTTTTCATCACTTACCTTTCATAATTGAACAAAGTACAACAAATAGCTATAGTTATATTCATAAAAACTATCAGGAATATTATGCGGCTAAGTATATTTCCTTGTTAGATGCTGCCGAAATAATTCAATTTATCAAAGCTGAAGAACTCGATAAAATACGGCCAAACCTTTTTAATACCACGACCTATTTGCTTAATATTCTAAAAGGAGAAAAATTAGATACGCTGAAAGAATGGGTTTATCGAAATGATATTGAAGTCCTATTCTTTGCTGATGATCACATTTTAGGAGAAAAGCTAAAGAATGAGATATTTAAAAGATATTTTATTGAGAACTGTGTCGATAAAACCTATTGGATTAGTAACGGAAAAATATCATTAGAAATTTTGGCAAACTTTGCCAATTTAGATTTTCTGCTGTTGCAACTTCAAGATAGAAATCTTCACTTTAGAGGTCGAGGATCTGCCTTAGAGGTCCTCGGGCAAAAAAACCTTTTAGATGAGCAAAAGAGTATAGTGAAGAAAATTTTACTTTCACTTATCCAAGAAAATAATGACGGTTTTACTGCTGAAATCTTACGGGTTATCAAGTTTCATAAGTTTCATACCGATTCTTCATTTCTAAATGAGGTACTTAAAATTGTTAAAGACTCGGAAAATAAAGACATCTGCCATCAGCTTATTTCAATATTAACCGATCTCGAAGACAGAGATCGGGATTCAGAACTATTAATTGCTTTATTAAAAAGATATTATAGTAGCGAGGACAATGTCATCAGAGGAACTGAGTACCTAATTGCCCACACAATCTTAAATACCGATAATTTAAATCTGAATTTAGAATTACTGGAATTACTTTTTGGAGAAAAATACTTCCTTCGTGCTAAAACTATTTTCTTTGATAATTTTGAGAGCAAACTTAAGGAAAGAATAAAAGTATTAAGCGCGGATCCGGATTATTTATTGAAATTCGCTGAGATTGCGTTTGGCGGTCAGCATCGGTTAATGAGCAATCCTCTATTGGCTAATACGATCGCTGAAATCGGACTGACACCAGAATTAACGCTACATGTTCTTAAAAAACAGAACATGTCAAGAGATGCCCTCTACAACGTTTCTGGCTATCTAAATCTCGAATCCATTGACGCAATTGTTGAAAGTTATAAAAATGGTTCTTTGCTATTTAAATCTCCAGATGATATCGTATCTTTTAGAAATTGGTTATCAAATCATGATCTACAATTAGCATTATATCTAGAGCAAAAATTTGAAGATACTGAATTTAAATTCCCGAAATCGCTTGTGACTGAACAGCAAATCAACGAGAAAAGAATGCAGTATGCTGATTTTAGCTTACGAAATTTCAGTCTGTTATTTGATAAAGAAGGATTAATTGGTGAAATAGACAAATATTTTAAGGATAATAATATTACAAGTCTTACGAAAAGTGAGTTTCAGCCACTATTTTTTAAGTGGTATGAGGACACCAACTTCCATGGAATTCAATATGTGGTACATACAGTATTGGAGACTATTTTTCGACTATATCCATCTATGAGTGTTGATTTATATAAAATTACAGACTTTTTGAAAGATCCATATATTTTTCTTTCTGTAATTAGAGCTGGCCTGAGTCATTCATCCTCAAATGCTCACATTCTAGAAGAAGAACATATTAATCAAATCTCAGCGCTAACTAAAAAGGTGGCTGAGATAATAGACTTCAATGATGTGTTAAAAATAAATCCTATTGACAGCAATAGATTTGGAACAACTGTTAATTTTTCCTACCTCAAACTTTTACTTTTTTTCGATATCGAATATAATATCACTCAAGACAAAGAATTTTATTTAAATGCATTAGAATTTGGATATGCAGGACAACCATCAAAAAAAGCAGAGGGCTCTTTCATTAATCATGCAAGCAAAAGGATCAATGACTATTTGGCAATCAATAACAGAGTTATAAATAATATCAATAATGGTAGATTAAACTTCTTTTCAAAAGAGGAACATATATCCTTTGCCATTGATAATAATTTAAGCGAGAGCTTTGCTAAAATTAAAGCAGAAATTTTATCCGATAAGGCACTTTCTCTTCAGAATAACATTGTTGTTAATTTTATTGACAAAATCCCGGACGGGGATCGCCTAACATTCTTAAAATCCTGTTGTATGGAGCCTGATACGTACTTTTACTGGTTTGCCATTAAGCAGATTATGGAAAGGAAAATGGATGATCAATTTATTTTAGATGCTGCTATACAGTACTTGGAGCGGGATGATTTTAATTTTATGGATGATGCATTAAATATTTTATTTTACCTAAATCAACCAAATGCACTTTCCAATTATGACAAAGCATTACGTCGATTAATATCGAATAAGCCAGACACAAGCGGTCTTTTCCCAAAAAATACAATCAACTATACTCAAATGGAGGAACTTTATTTATTTGAGGATCTCTTTCATTTGATTTACGAGCAATCAATATTTAAAGGTTTCTATCTCTACCAATCACGAAACTTCATGAATGTGATAACAGCAAATTTAAGCTCAAACCAAGATGGGTATGATCAAATTAAGGGTATTTTATTGGAGATCAGAAATAATTTAGTGCACAGAGGCATTCCAGAGGATGTCGAACATAAAACATTTTATATTAACAGCTTAAATGATACTGCGTACAATAGTTTTCTTAAATCCAGATCAACTGCTTTTTCATTTGAAGATGTTTGCAGATTCTTAGGAAAATAATGTTTACTTTCCAACTGCGGAGATCAGATAACTAAATTTAATAGGAATAATCAACTAATTGGTCTTCTCCTCGGAAGACCAATTTCATGTTCCTGAGGATAAGGTGCTCTAAAAGTCATGCTGACATCTTCCTTGATCCTCTTCTGCGCTTCATGCGTATATGACGGATCGTTTTCATGCATATAATCTTCCATATTCTTTTTAAGATCAAGAATTAAACTATCTAATTGTTTATTTCCCGTAGATTTTGGAACAATATCAGAAGATTTCTTTTCTGCATTCACTTTCCTTTGAGGCCAGATTCTTGCAAGGGAAGGAAGATTACTAATATCCAAATTTTTACAATTTTCTATGAATACATCATTAAGCTTATGATGATTGGGTAATAAAATCTTTTCCAATTTACTACAATAATGTACACCTAATTTCTCTAGCTCTTTATTATTCCTTAAATCCAGTTCTGTTAACCCACCTTTATTAATGGTTAACTCCGTAAGATTGGGAAACATTTCTGGAAAAGAAGATGTTTTGGTGCTATTCCAAAATATTGCTTTTTTAACGGTATCAAATCGGTCAAGTACTTTTCCTTTAAAGCTTTTTACAGAAAAAAAGGTAATCTCTTCAAGGTTCTTGAAATTATTTGCAGATATATTTAAATTTGATTTCTCACCTATAAATAGCTCCCGGACATCTATTGTAACATTAGATAAATCTACTGAGGAATCATTAAAAGCAACTGCCTCTAATTTTAGTTTAGAAAATACTCCCTTCATTTTTTGGAAATAATCATCTTCTACTTTAGTGAAACCAACATCTACTATTTTATAACTATCTACTTCTGAAATTTCTATCTTTCTATATTCAATCTTGGGATTCACTCCCAAATCCATCCATTTTTTCTCTTCAGCGAAATTACTTGTGACTAGCAAGCCTTGTCCCTCATTATCATAATAAATATTAGTATCCATCTTGCTGTATGTACTTTTTTTCACGTGATTGCATTCTATTATAATTTATTGGGTTCATATATCCTTGCGGATAATCTGGGAGCTTCGCATCTGTTTGCATTCCTCTATATTCTGCTTCAAATGCTTCTCTGTGAGAAGGTGAAGGCGTTCAGTCAAAAAATTTTACTGTTGTTTTTTCTGTTATCCTTTTTAATATAGCCTATGTAAACATTCTAAAAACAGCAATCCAAGATTTCCACAGGTCTCTTTTTACAGGCTTTTCTCTTTAAGAAACAAAAGTAGGAATAATCCTACTTTTGCTTTTTAAAGTGATTGAATAAAAACTACTCTTCAAGATTGAAAGATTCTTCTATAAACCGTATGTATTCCTTTGTTGTGTGATACAACATGTCATAGTAGAAATAAGCATGGCGTTTATAGTCATCTTCAAACTCGTTAGTATTATATAACTTTACAGTACCATCACCTAGAAATTCTTTCTTTGTTCCATTATCCATGACAATCTCTAGCTCACTGACATTATACATTGTTTTGGTACCAAAAAAAGCAGCGAAATTAAACGTGGGCGGATCAAAATGTGGATGAACAAACTTATCAAAGGTAATAAATCTGTCTATCTTTTTATTAGCACTCTTCTCAAAGATAATAAGTTTGTATTTTGGCTCTTCCCACCAGCCTTTTCTAAAGTTAATTTTACATAACTGGTAATCTGTTTCAATTCCTATAAAATATTTTCCTTTAAAGGCTCTATATTTAATAATAGTTTTTCCGAAAACAATTTTCTCAGAGAATTCTGCAAACTTTAAATCTAATAATGTTTGATAATATAAAATCCACCCCTTTACATTGAAGAAAGGACTATTCACCAAGATATTATAGAGTTTTGCCTCGTTTACGATTTTGTCTTCAAAACCACTAAATTGGCTTATTTGCTGATATGCCTCCTCTTCTTTGGGATTTTCCCAAAATATTTCCTTTGAAAAATTCTCTTTCTCTGAAATTAATGGGGTTAATATTCTGGAATTGTCAAAAGTATGACCTAAATTATCTATTCCTAAAACCTGATAATTACTCATCTTATTTTTAAATTGAACTCTATCATAATCTACAAAAAATTCAAGATGAGATAATCGCTCTTTTAAAAATTCAATGTGACTACTCAAATCACCATATGTAATTCTGGGATCTAGAATTCCTAAAAACATACTACTCCCCAAAGCCGTATTTTGGTTTTTTAGAATGTATTGCAGAGTTTGGTCTGCAAATTTTTTTTCGTCAAGTTCTATATGAGCAAATTTGTTCATAAACAAAAGTTAAATTAATAAAAATACTAAGGTAAAGCCCAGGCTCCACATCCTGCGCATTCCCATGTTGCAACTCCCATAACGACTTTGTACATAATGTAAGCCGCTGCAGTAATAACAGCCGCATTACGGACATCTTTCGCATCCACCACGGGTTGTCTTTGTCTTTCCTGCGACTTACAGTTCAAGCAATTATAATAGATCATTCCATCGGTTCCAACAGGAATAGTATAACTAAATTGATATCTAGTAACAGCATCAGTTATAATGGTTCCATTTGCAAATGGTCGTGGGGCTCCTTGGGATGATCCTACATAAAATTTTTCATGCAATAGCATTGTAAGCGCATCCGCGTAAACCTGGTTTTGATACTGCCCTTTTAACGACAGAGACGACTCTACAAAATTACTCATCGGTTTGAGTTCCCATACGGCATTAATCCCATTTTTCATGTAATATAAATCAGGACGTAACTTAAGATCCCATTTCCAGATTTTTTGTGGAGTTTCTGGAAACCAGTTTTCTTGTAACCCTCGTCCGTTTTTAAAATAATCAGCCATTGCCCTATGTGCATACACACCCATTGCTTGGGGTGTCACATCGAATACACCTTCACCTCCTAGATTATAATCTGGTGAGATAATATATTTATAAGCATTACTAATCCCATCTGTGGAAGTTACACTATTACCATATAAATTCCCTGAATAGGATAATCCCCCAACAGCACCACCTAAGAAATTTCCTCCTGTAAAAGCAGAATTCAATCCTCCTGAAACAATACCAGGCAGTACAAATTTAATAGCTCCAGGGTTGCTTGTAATAGAAACAAAGGTTCCCGAAATAGCTGCTCCGCCAATAGCTCCACCCAATACTGCACTCCATGACTTTTCCCAGTCCCATTTTGTGGGATTCCAGTTGCCGTTATTGGCAGCTACACCATTTAAATATCCACCTACTAAAGCTCCTAAAAACCATGTTAAAAACTCTCCGCTTGGGTCATTATACATCAGCGGATTATTCATCACATACCCATACTTATTATAATTTTGAGTATTTGTAGGATCCTGGATATTCTCATCAGCATTTAAGAACCTTCTGAGCAGTGGATCATACAACCTTCCATTCATATGGATGATGCCTACTCCAAAAAAATGCTCATGGCCAGTGTAACCGCGATCAATTAGTAACGAAGTTGCTGCTATTGATGATTTATTTGTAGTAATTGGCGAAGTACCAATTTTTAGGTGAGTGAGGTTGCCCCATGCATCATAATGTCTTTGTTCCAGCCTTTTTCCCGACTGGTCACAAACCGCAAGGATGCTTCCTAAATAATCTTTATGCAAAAATTTATAAGAACCGCTGCTCTCTTCAAAGTTTTTCAAATATACAATATCAGATTCATATGGGTTACCTCCAATGTATAAAATATGCTTCTCCTTTGCTGTAACCAAGTTCTTTACCACTTCAAAGCTACCGTCCTCACTGTAAAACTTGGTGTAAGTATTTTCCCAAGTAGGATTTTGGGTTCCCTGGGACAGTGAAGAGATATTCACCTTCTGTCTCATACTTCCCAATCCATATTCAAAGCCAATACGGGATTTCTCACCATTGATCTGTACGGGGTCATTATTCTCATTATAAACAACAGTCTGGATAAGATCACCATTATAATTCTGTACACCAATGCTATTAAGGGTCATCCCGGTTGCCTGATATATTTTCGCTGAATTATCAAATTTGATCTCACCTACCTGGTCATTCTGTCTTATCCTGCCTTTTTCATCATACGTATTTTCTGAAAGCTGGCCTGTTACAGGATTTGTCCATTTCAGAAGCCTGTTATTGTCATCATAATCAAATGATTCTATGATATTAAAGTCCCCCAAAGTTTTTCTGGATTTCAGTTCATTTTTGATGGCATTGAAGCCATACTGTATATTCAACACGGTCTGCGCAGGAGATACATGTTTGATTTCCGAAAGCATTCCCGTAGCATCATTATAAGAGTTGTTGATATTAGAAGAACCTAATCTTGCTTCCAGAACCTGCCCCTTTGCATTAGTTTTCAAAAGCTGCCAAAGAACTTTGTCTGACTGCGCGTCTTTGATCTGATAAAGCGCCCCACTCCATTCATCATAGATATTTTCTATTCGTATTTCGGTAAGCATGCCGGAGGAAGACAGTTGCTTTAAATAAGAAACCTCCCTTCCTTTATCATCATAACTAATATCCTTATTGGCATAAGTTTTCCCGTTGCTGTTCTCTATAGCAGATGCTACCCTTCCCTGAGGATCATAGTTAAATTCGGTACTGAATGGATTGCCGTTTGCTGTGCCAGACTTTTTGATAAGCAACCCTTTAGTATTATAGGTGAAAGTAATATTCTTGTTCGTAGCTGCTCCACCGTCATTAGTAGAAACATCTTTCTGCGAAACCAATTGCCCCAAATTATTGTAGGTATATTCTTTAGTTCCTTTCGGGCTGATCGTTTTCTTAGGTTGACCAAATCCGTCATACTCATATTTATACAATCCGTTTGAAGGATCATTAAATTCAGATTTTCTACCCCACACATCATATGTTGTAGTAACCGTATTTTCAGCATACTGCGCTTTTACCTGCTCTCCGGCTGCGTTGTAAGAAAACTTTATAGTTCCTCCCTTATCGGTTGAAGAGGTAGCGTTCCCTAAAGCATCAGCCGTTTTGCTAGTGGTTCTTCCATAATCTGCAGTATTAGTTTCTTTCACCGTGGTGGTAAAACCTGATACGCTGGTCTCTGTCTGTTTACCTGTAAATGCTGTGGCCTTTACCTTAGCAGGAAATACCGAATCGTTATAGGAAATGGTATTCCACTGGCTGGCGCTTTCTCCGTCAAAATAAGGTTCGGATTCCCCTAGTTTTCTACCCAGGATATCATACTGGGTTTCCCTGGAGACAAATTGTCCCTGTTCAGAAGCCTTAGTCGTTGCCTTATACACCTGTCCCAGCTTGTTGGTAAATGTTTTTGAGATATTCCCATCCGGATCATTCTTTGTGACAGTCACATTGTCATTGGAATCTCTTTCGTAGATATAGCTGGTAATTCCTTGAAGACTGTTCTCAGAGGTCTGAAGTTTTCCCCAGTTATCATAAGTGTTTTTAAGGGTATTTCCTAACGGATCGGTCTGGCTGGTCACCTGTCCCCAGGAATTATACAAAAACTCCGTTTCTAATCCTAAGTGGTCTGTTTTCTTAACAACAAATCTTCCGGTAGGGTCGTACTGTGATGTGGATGTACGCAACTGTGAATCTATGCTGTTAGAAAGCGTTTTTCCGGTGATGTTTCCAAAACCGTCATAGCTATAGGTTTCAAGGATGTTGCCTGTATTATTTCTATTCCACTTTTTGAGCGTTTTCACACGGTTATTCTCATAGGTATATTCCTCTTTGCCGGACTGACTGTCCCCGTAGGCCTGCTGGGTTTCTGTTTTGGATTTAAGGCGCCCTATATAATATGCTGATGCAATTCCGGAAGGGTTATGGTCATACGCAAATACTGAAGTGGTAACCCCATAGGTGTCATTAACCTTCGAAACAATTTGCAGTGGAAAATAATACTGTTCGTAAATAATATTGTCTTCTTTAACAGTTCCTGTTAAGAAATCTTTTACTCTGGTTCTTGCAGGTAAAATGGCTGTCACCACCTTTGCCTTATCAGCATCGGGAACAGAAGTTACCTGCTGTCCATCCAGGTGTTTAATGGTCTGGTAAACTGTCGATTTTAAGCTAAGAAGCTGAGTGTTATTTTCAGAAAGATCCGCCGGGAAAATACTTGCCTCGGTATTGGTTCTTATTGCCCATTCTTTTACCGGAATTCCATCACTTAATGGATCGGTTTCTACCCCTGTCCAGATCTTTGTATTTTCAAATCCGTCAGCATACCAGGATGAGCGGGCCGTTTTTCTGAAGCCTATCAGCCCTCTTCCAAGAATGTTAGAAGTAAGCCCCCTGTATCTGAAATCCTGTTTTAATTTCTTGTCAGAGATAGTACTTTGCGTCAGTTGAGACACCACAAACATTCCTGTTGACTGGTTGATTTCAACATAAGGATAATTAACGGTCTGTGTTCCATCATATAACCCGGGATTTACACTCTTATCCAACTGCTTGTAAGTAATATCTGTTGTAATACCTCCCTGTGCGATACTTTTGATACGTGCCTCCTTAGAAATGTCATAGAAATCGTGAAATGATACAAATTGCTCGAAATTAGTGGTATACCCAACTGTAGGAACCATAGAAACCAACATAAATCTTCTCAGCATAGATCCTGTCCATTGGTCTACAGACAAACCTACTTTATCATAGGCATTAAGCGCGAGCTCATTGTTGATATTGCCAGCATTTAGATAAAGATAGGTAAGGTCAGGATAAGCCTCTTGATCGCTGCTAAGGGGCATTCCACCACCTCCCGTTGTTGAATAAGCACTAACCGATGAGCCTATAGACCTCTGATACTTCGTTCCAACGTTACTATCCTGTGGATAAGATTTCAAATAATGCCTGTCTGAAGAAAGACGAATCAGTTCTGCTTTCCCGTCATTATTAATATCATACGCTGCAAAAGTTTTAGGATTTAATATCCAGATATCCTGATCAACAAACCCAATCACTTTCCTGTCTTTTTGAGGTTGTTCAAAGCTGATAACACTTTCTGCAAAACCATTCCCCTTAGAAGTATAAAAATACCAATTCACAGAATCATTTGACTGGGGGATCATGATATCACTCAGTCCGTCACCATTATAATCTCCCACAACACCATCGTCCCAGAGTCCATTCACTATTTCACTAGTAATCTGGCTAAATGGCGCTATAGCAGAGACATACTTACCTTGTACATTTTTTGAAAAAGTAATGAGCAGGGGTTTTTTAAGCGGGTCCGTTTTCATAAAATCAAACACGCCATCTCCGTTGAAGTCTCCTGCTTTATAAACCGTAAACAGGTCTTTATCCTGATTATCCAAGACAGGATACAACTCAAGTGAATAGAACCATTGAGACCCCTGAATGGATTCATCAGGATCAACAACAAAATATCTCTTTGTATCTTTACAGGTGTGAGGCAGCTTATCAATCGGATCGAGTTGGCATGTTTTGTCGTTGAACACCAAGACCAGTTCACTTAATCCGTCACCATTGAAATCTACACTTTTTATTCCTGTAACCGTTGTTCTAATCCCTTGCTGAGTAGTTCCTATGGAATAATCATAATCCGCATTTGGGATCACCTTTTTAAAATCGAGAACCAATTGGTTATCGTCTGTAATACCATAAAAAGAAAGCTCAAGATCATTTTTTGATGTAGAAGCATTAAGAACAAATCTTTTGGCTACAAATCCTTGGCGGTTTCGAATAAGATTATTCTTTTTTAAATTAACAACTGTAGCTCCCACAAAACCTAATTGAGTAATGGTATTCCCTATGTATAGTGGATTCTCCGTTGCATCCTGATATTTAATCCTGTAGAAATTACTATAAAGATACAAACCTGCTTGTGGTGTTTTAGGGGTGGTTGTCGTATGATACCTTAATAAGTCGAGGTTACCGTCACCATCAAAATCACCCACCAAATCCTCACCCTCTTTGGGTTTTACCGACGCATCAAGCTTCCATGTTTTAATATTAGGATTGGGAAGGTCCATCGATTTTTCATAAGTGAAGGTCACGGGATTTGCTTCTTCGTTATTTCCATTTAAAGTGGTTATCTTCTCCAGGTATCTGTAAGCTGTTTGCTGCAGATCTTTTTTATAGGAAATTGTATACTTTTTATATTGTTTGTTTCCGGTAGAGACTACCACGGACTCAAGAAGCTTTGACGGCTTAAATTGAACTCCTTTGATATAAGCTATTTCATCGGACGGTCTTGCCATAAAATTAAAGTCTATGGCATTTACATGCTGGGTGCCCTGTACTTCATTTCCGCCCCAGCTTATTTTTGTGATCACCGAGACATTATCAGTCAGGGTATAATTGTAAGTAATATAATTACCATCTGTATCCATTGACTTTACAATATTATAATCAATGGGAGTTCTGGCTGAGCTGTTTCCTGATGCCGCAGCTCCATACCATGACATAGAGCCGTCCGGAGAAGTAACTTCCCAGTATTCAGGTCCCTGCCAGCTCTGTCCGGCAATGCTTCCTATAGATTTTATTCTTAGGTTAGAATACTTCTCCGTTACATATTCAGCACCGTCTTTTCCATATTCTCCAGACTTTAAAATTAATCTCTGCCCGTTAAAGCTGTAATAATCCGAATAATCCAGCTGTACGCCTTTAGTAATGCCGTCTTTTTCAAGGTTTTTCCCAACCCTTGATATCGAGCTAAGTCCCGTTATATTCCAGCCATAGCCTGCCAAACCGTTACCACCGCCACTTACGTAGACAAGACTTATACTGGGAGTCACATTTTTAACTCCTGGAGGAAGATCAATGGGAAGCGTATACTGAAGCTGTCCTGCTCCCGTAACATCTATATTTCCTTTGGTGTCATGAAATTTAGGAGTTGTCTGCGCAAAACAGAATACGGATATAAAGGATAATACCAGCGATGAAAATAGCTGTATTTTTTTATTATTGTACTTTCTCATGGCCATTACCTTTTTGTGATGTTTTTACTGAAAAGTCTTCCATCTTTCAGGGTAAAACGCAGTACGTATACCCCCCAATCGTAACCCGTCATATTAATTTTCAGCTGCCTGTTGAGGCCGGGCATATTTTGCTGCTGAAATTTCCAGTGTACCGTACTATGCTGATAGAGTGATACAGATTCAATAAGGTGATCTACTTCTTCAGTCCAGTCGATAGTAAGTAAATCATTTACTGGAACTGGGTACAAACGGATCTGTTTCCAGAATGTTTTTTCATCCATGGCAGAATTCGGCGCAAGCGAAGCAGTTTTTGAAACCTCTTTTGACAGAATTGAAGTCGTTTCTTTAGGATCTTCTTCTGGTCCTCTATAGCGTTGGTTTCCGGCTTCATCATATTTGAAGTATACCTCGGTTTGGGAGTATCCCAAAAATCCGATCATTATGCAAAGCAAAGGAAGAACTTTCCTTTGCAAAAAAATTTTCCGAGCCGACATGCCCGCGGTAGTACACCCGAAAGGTGTACCCCAAAAAAGATTTTTCATTGTGTTTTTTTGTTGTGAGTTGAAATTAGATTTTTGTTTCCCGCTAAGGGAAAGACCGATATTTTTTCGACAGGACACGGCTTACCCTGAGAAATAGAAGGCTTTCATATTGCTTAATTTTAGAAATGGTTATTAATCTGATTTTAAAATCAGTATTTGTACTGCTAGTCCTAAAGACCTGAAGGCATTAAAGCCCTACACAAAAGACGTGCGATCAAACATCTTCACGTGTATGCAGAGAAATCACGTATTGAGTTGCATAATTTCTCTTCTCTTCTTTTACTGAATTAATTCTTTGGGAATTTTACCCGTAAGTACCTATTGGGCATTTTCTAGATATGAGAATAGTAAATCACATAATAGGAATATACTTAGAATGTTTTTTTCATAATTACTCTTTTTTTGGCTTCGCCAAAGGTAGCTTAGCTTATTTAATTTAAAAATGGGGATTTCCCTATTTTCACTATCCGTGATTTCCCTGATAGATGAAGCTAAATCTTTAGGCTATTTGGTTAATAAAGCAAATGTATTGCGAACTAACGACAATACACGTCGTATTATATTTCATTACAAAATATTTATGATTACGTTGCCAAGGTAATGTAATACCTATTGAGATACCAGTGGAATGGTTATATATTTAATAACCATTGGTTATAAATTTATATAGTTTTTCTATACTAAAATTTGCTAAATTTGTGGAATTAAATACTGATTATGGTTTCTCTCGGCACTAAATTGACCAGACTTCGTAAAAAGAAAGGTCTTACGCAACAGGAGGTTGCTGACATATTGAATATATCACAACCAGCTTACCATAAATGGGAAACAGATCTGGCAAAACCATCCGTCGAAAATTTACTAAAAATATCGAAAGTTTATGAGATTGATCTGAATGATCTGCTTGAGGAAACTCCCACTTTCAATATAATAAATAATGATTGCAGCATCCAGAACATTGGTAACCCAAATTCAAACTTCTATTCAGAATCACCTGAACTTATTAATGGAATATTAAAAAATCAGGACGCAATCACCGGTCTTCTGAATGCTCAAAACAAACTAATTGAGACTTTAATTGATAAGATTAATAGATAACGTAGCAGAATTCTTAACTAGAATACGGCGTACAATTCAAAATAGATCTTTTTTACGCTATAATTCTGAAATTATCCATGTTCTATAATTGAGTTATTTACTATAGCTCAGTTTCGTTCCCAATAACCTTTCATTGCTAGGTTAAAATATTCTATTCTTTAGTATAGGGGGTATTCTCAAATTCTATATACAAGCCTTTTATCATGATGTTACCAATTGTACGAACATTAAATTATACTTTTAATTTATACCTGTCAACTTGTTTATAACTAATTTTTCGACCATATCAATACAGACAAATAACTAGATAGCCAGTTTTAATATATAATTCTTAAATTTGTATTACTGCGAAATTTCCCCAAATAAACCAAAATGCCTTTATTTTCTCGTCATACGAACAATTCCAATACGATGTTTCAGAAAATTTATGATACATATTGGAACCGTATGTTCGCCATGGTATCGCGAAAGGTAAAGGATCGTGATGATGTATTTGATGTCATGCAGAACATCTTTTTTCATTTATGGATTTATAGGGAATCCCTGTCAGACGAAAACATTGAAAGTGTTATTATAAAAACCTGTGTTCAGGAAATCTCCAACTACTTTTCCCAGCAAAAAAAACAACCATTTATCACCGAAGTTGAAAATGTACAATTAGCAGATGATTCAAACGAACGACTTCAGGCGATTCTTGAAGAAGAGGTCCAACTGGATCATCTATGGAACAACATGGAGCTGCTTCCCACGACGAGGAAGAAAATTTTGACGATGAACAAAATTGAGGGTATTACGCAGGAAAAAATTGCTGATACACTCAATTTATCCACAAAAGCAGTAAAAAAACAAATTTCAAAAGCCATCGCTTTCCTGCGACAAAGTCAAGAAAATTCTTAAATTAAGTTAATCTATCTTAAAATAGGTTAAAATTTAAATTTAAAGGGGGGCTGTCTTTAGGTTTCTCAGGTATATATAATAAAGCCCCTTTATTATGGAAAAGAGAAACCAACCCGAAACACTTCCATGTGATGAAGCAAAAGAGTTATGGGATAGCCTTTCCAATGGCGGAGATGATGAGGTTACACCACCGACTGAACAGGAAAAAAAAGAATTCCGACAAGAACTATACGCCAGAATAGAAGCTTACGAAGCAAAAAAAAGGACAAGAAAAATTCTACGATACTCTTCTCTTATGGTTGCTGCTACATTGCTTCTAATCGGTAGTATAGTTGCATACAGATCTCTTTATCTACCAGATGTGTATCAGGCAGATCAATATGGCTTGACAATCCTTTTAAAAGATGGTTCAAAAGCAATTTTGTCCAAAGGTGCTAAATTGACTGTTGAAAAATCATTTCCAGCCGCAACGAGGGATGTTTTTCTGGAAGGCGATGCGATTTTTAATGTGACCAAATCAAAAAATCATCCTTTTATTGTACATGCTGGACCTTACCAAACTAAAGTTTTGGGAACAATTTTTAAAATCTCACAGCATAATTCTAGCTTTAATGTTGATCTATACGAGGGGAAAGTTGAGGTTGCAAAAAGTGAAAAACCAAAGGAGGTCTTTTTACTCCATCCGCTAGAAACATTTTCTAACATGGGTTCATTAAAAGTTGCAACTGTTTTACCTACTAAAAAAGACAAACCGGATACAAACGAACCAAATTCTAACCTGGTGTTTACTGATCTTCCATTGTCAAACGCCGTTCAAATCATTGAAAAGATGTACAGTGTAAAGATCAACTACCCCGCAGAGCAAGCCAGTACGACCATTTCGGTCACTAAGAAAAATCCAACTCCAGAGAACTTGCTGGAGTTTATTGCAATACAATTAAACCTAAATACTAATAAAGTTAATGCGAAAACATTTGAATTGGAGAAATAAGCTATGGTGCCTACTTACTCCTGCCATGATCCCTGACACATAACCTTCACAGTTGAATACATGGCCGACGGTGGCACCCGTCGGCCATGTATTCAACTAATAACAAAATCAGAAGAGTTACTAATTTTAAATACAATGCAAAAATATGAAAATTTTATGCACCGCAGCCGTATTTCTATTTATCGGCTGGCAAACTGTCGCTGCTCAAAAACTCGCAGCTAAAAGAGTTAATTTTGAAATAGGCAAGACTTCCGCTCTTGCAGCAGTAAAGAAATTCATTGACGAAAATGTTAAAGAATACGCTTATTCCAGTGACGACCTAAAAAATTATACGGTTCAGCCAGTGAAATGCAAAAATGAACTTGTGTTGGACTGTCTAAAGAAAGTCCTCAAAGACGTTCCTGTAGAAGTTCTTCTCCATGAAGATGCTGTCGTTATTCGGCAAATCAAGAATAGGATATCATTTTCCGAACAAGAAACATTGAGTTTTCCCCTCACAAAAACGGATACAGTGTCTTCAACCAATGTGAACAAAATTGACGAAATTATTGTTAATGCGGGCTATTACAATGTAAAACAAAAGGAGCGAACTGGCAGTATCTCAAGTGTCTTAGCGAAAGACATACAAAATCAGCCCGTGACAAATGTTCTTTCCGCGATACAGGGACGCATGACAGGGGTCAACATTATTCAGAACAGCGGTGTGCCCGGTGCAGGATTTGAAATTCAGATCAGAGGACAAAACAGTTTAAGAACAGGATCTTTTACTGAACAAAACGGTAACGTCCCCCTATATGTGGTAGATGGCGTTCCCTTCAGTGAAATAAGTCCTCAAAAATCTCAGATTTCATCGACAATCATACCTGGAGGAAATATCAACCCGTTAAGTACAATCAATCCAAATGATATTGAAAGCATCGAAGTACTGAAAGATGCTGATGCCACTGCAATCTATGGTTCAAGAGGGGCAAATGGTGTCATACTGATCACCACAAAAAAAGGGAAATCCGGCAAAGTAAACCTGAATTTCTCGACCAATTATGGAATAAGCGAAGCTATCTCCAATCTTACCCTACTCAATAAAGATGAATATCTAAACATGCGCCGTACCGCCTATAAAAATGATGGCATTGGCACTTACCCATCAAATGCCTATGATGTAAATGGAGCTTGGGATCAGCAGAACGGAATTGATTGGCAAAAAATTTTGATAGGTAAAAAAGCTACAACTAGCAATACCCAGCTATCGGCAAATGGAGGAAGCAAAACCACAAGCTTTTTGGTGAGTATAGGGCATAACGAACAGACAACGGTATATGGACAGGATTTTAAATATACTTCTAATAATTTTAGCTCAAATCTGTCACATCGCTCAGAAGATAACCGATTTCAGATCACTGTTTCAAACTTGTTCACACAACAAAAAAACAATGTTGTTTATAGTGATCTGACGACAAGAGCATTTACACTACCTCCTATATCCCCTCAGCTTTACAACGCTGATGGTAGTTTGAACTGGGCCAACAATACGTTTACAAATCCCCTGGCGGCTTATAATGCATCCTATAACAATGATACGAAACTATTCCAAACAAATTTAAACTCGGAATATAAGCTTTTTAAAGACTTTACATTTAAAGTTAACGCCGGACTAAATTATACGACAATCGATGAGTTGGCCCTACAGCCAAATACTATCTATAATCCAAACATTGGAAGTGGCCTTTCGAGCGCCAATTCACAGGCGCGGCAGAAGAAACAGGACATTTTCTCCTTTATTATAGAACCACAGGTGAACTGGGCAAGAAGCTGGGGCAAACATAATCTACAGATTCTTTTTGGAGGAACTTTTCAGAGTATGGTCAGAGATACCGAAGAAGAGCTGGGTTTTGGTTTCGAGAGCAATCAGTTCATCAGTAATATAGCAGCTGCAAAAACTATAATGAAGCTGGAAAACTCCAACATTGCATATAAATACGCTGCAATCTATGGTAGGCTTAATTATCAATTTAAAAATAAATACATTCTGAATTTAACAGGCAGACGCGATGGCAGCAGTCGCTTCGGCCCCAATAATAGATTTGCAAATTTTGGTGCTATAGGGGCAGCCTGGATTTTTTCGAAAGAAAACCTTTTAAAAAATCTGAGCTGGCTAAGTTCAGGTAAGCTGCGTACTAGTTACGGATCTGCCGGAAGTGATAATATTGGTGATTTTCAATATCTGAACAATTACATTGTTTCATCATCATTAATCTACAACAATATTACTGGCCTATCTCCTTCCCGTCTTTACAATCCTGATTACAGCTGGGAAATCACAAGAAAAATGGAAGCCGCCCTTGAATTAGGCTTCTTTAAAAATAGATTAAATCTTAGTACAGCCTTGTATCGAAACCGATCTTCAAGCCAGTTAGTAGGATATCAGCTTTCCGCTGTAACAGGTTTTTCAAGTGTTATGGCAAATCTGAACGCAACTATCGAAAATAAGGGACTAGAAATAGAAATTACTGGTCGCCCCCTAGCAAAGAAAGACCTGCAATGGGAGTCAAGTTTTAACATAAGTTTCCCCAGTAACGAGCTGCTGTCATTTCCCGGACTGGCAGGCTCATCCTATGCAAATCAATATCTTATTGGCCAGCCCACAAATATTGTAAAATTATATCAGTTCGAGGGAATCGACCCATCAACCGGCCAATATAAATTCCAAGACTTTAATGGCGACGGTAAGATTTCCAGTCCCGAAGACCGACAGGTTGTAGAAAATGTTGGCATTAAGTTCTTTGGAGGTTGGAGCAATAGTTTCCGTTACAAGAATTGGGATCTATCCATTCTCATTCAATTTGTTAAAAAGAAAGGATGGAATTATAACTCCATCATGTCTCTTCCGGGCTTAATGAGCAATCAACCAACACAGGTACTTGATGTTTGGTCACCAGAAAACCCTGCCGGCTACTATATGCCCTATAGCACCTTAAATACCAATACCCATACCCTGTTCCGTACAAGCACTGCCGCCGTTTCAGATGCCTCCTTCATTCGTTTAAAAAATATTCAAGTCGGTTATACCCTACGTTTGACCGAGGGGATTTTTAAAGATGTAAAAATTTATTTTCAGGGCCAGAACCTTTTGACTTGGACAAAATATTTTGGTATCGATCCAGAAGCACTAACGCCGGGCTATTTACCACCACTGCGAACCTACTCATTCGGCATTCAATTTAACCTTTAAAACAAAGAAAATGAAAAAGATAAATTTTATCATACTGTTGATATTCATTTTAACAATTACATCATGCAATAGATTACTTGATGTAAATACCCCAGACAACCAGATCGATCAGAGTAAAGTTTTTGAGGATACTCAGACAGCAAATGCCGCGCTTGCTGCACACTATGCGGACCTGCTGAAGAGTTCCCCAATTGCTGGTGGCGATCTTGAGACTTATTTAAGCTCATATACAGATGAACTCCGTAATTATACGACAACTGCCTCTGATAGCAGAGATCTATTTTTAAACCTGCACACAGAAACAAACAGTATCATGTTGAACACATGGGCAACCGCATACAAGCATATCTATACTGCAAATGCTATTATAGAGGGAATTTCAGGTTCACATGGAATTTCAGCCACTGATAAAAATTGGTTCCGGGGGCAAGCACTTTTGACCAGAAGTATTATGTTCTTCTATTTAAACCAGCTTTATGGAGATATTCCGTATCCACAATCCACAGATTATAAAATCAATAATGTCATTGAAAAAACAAAATCAATCACCGTGCTGACAAATTTGGAACGTGATCTTCTGGAAGTGTCTTCGCTTCTTCAAAATGAATATAAAGATCCCGAAAGGATATACCCGAACAGATTTGTAGCCAAACTGCTACTGGCCAAAGTATACATCGTTGGGCAGAACTGGAGTAAAGCTGAAATTTTATTAAAAGAAATTATACAGAGCCCCATGTACCAGATCGAACCTGACATTACAAAGGTTTTCACAAAATCTGGAAGAGAAGTATTATGGCAACTAAAACCTAACAACAATGCTTCTTTACAACAGGCCACCTTATTTTATTTCACGAATTCATTACCAAATATTTACACAATTTCGGAATCATTGATCAACACATTTCAGGATAACGATCTCCGTAAACAGAACTGGATAGGACGTGTTGATTTTGGTGGTGTTTCCTACTATCGAGTGGAAAAATATAAAAACCGTAATAACACCAATACCAACGAATATTCGATTGTATTCAGACTTGAAGAAGCCTATCTCCTACTGGCAGAAACACTTGCTCAGGAGAATAAGGTTGATGAGGCACTGCCCTACGTCAATGCAATAAAACTGCGCGCGCAACTTGCTCCTCTTACAATGCCAATCTCTAAGGAACTACTTCTGCAGGAGATCCTATTGGAAGACAAGAGAGAATTTTTTGTCGAAATGGGACATCGATTTTTGGATTTAAAAAGAACAGGAAAATTGAATACACTGCAAGCGACAAAACAAAACTGGAAAGATTTCCATCAATTATGGCCCATACCTCAAAAAGAAATTCTTTTAAATGCTAATCTAAAACCTCAAAACCCCGGATATTAATGTTAACTATAATAAAAATAATACTGCTGTTTGTAGGCAGCATTTGTGTTTCAGGACAAAGCTACCCAGACACAATAACGGCCTGGAAAACGAAGTTCACCAAATTCGGAGGAGCACCAAAACTTTCTCCCGCAGGTAAATGGATATCTATCAATAAATTTTCCAGGAATGCTACAGACACTACTTATATTACTGAAAGCCGGTCTGGAAAAAATATCTACAAACTAGTGGGCAGTGCCACCTTTTTAAATGACCAGATCGTCATAGGAAAAAATAGGGATAGGGTTGAAGTTATCAACCTTCAAAATGCAAATAGATCCTCACACGAAAATATCAGCAATGTTTATGTCTTAACTGCTGTAAACCGCTACGCTCTTCTGACAAAGGCAAAGACGATCGAAATATATGATACGACCGGCAAACAGGAACAATTAAACAATATTGAGGGATTTGGAATCAATAAACAAAATAGATTGTATGTAGTACGCCAAGTTGAGAACAGCCATGAAATCTGGGATCTTTCCACAAAACATATCCGTTGCGTCTATAGTACACCTCATGAAATAAGGAAAACTGATATTAGTATTTCTGGAGAGAAACTGTTCATAACCGAAGCGATTAAAGGTGATCCAGATGACCAGCTTGTAATTGTTGGAACAACTGGAACTAATATTAAAATCCCAATTCCCAAAATGGCTGAAATAAATTTTACAGAAATTCAGAAGGGTAAGGCGTTCCTACTGGCGGCAAGGGTTAAATTGGACGAGAATCAAGAGAAAGATGTAGAAATGTGGTACGCTAATGATACATATTTAGGACAGGATAAGAAATATTTTAAAGCCAAATCACAAAAATTCTGGTTTTATAATCCGGTTAAATCCATTGTTAAAGAGCTAGCATTGCCCAAAGGACTCGAAGTTAAAGCGCTAAATAATGAAAGATTTTTCTTAACCTATATTCCCCGTAAAGACTTCAATTACCTGACATCTAACCTCAGTCCAGAGGATCTCAATGATGCGCAGATTTATGATAGTTTTTCAGATACCTTCATCCCTATAGGCAGTTTTAAGGCCGTGAGAAGGTTAAACCGCAGAAAAGTACATAAAACAATTTTCGAGCAAATTATATCTTCGCCTGATGGCACCAAGTTTCTTGCGAGCATTGACGGAATTAAATGGACTTTATTTAGTGTTTCAGGAAAAGTAAAAAGTGAAATAGACAAGGAAGGATTAGAGCTTCCTGTTTTTTCGGAAAAAGGTGAAACAATCTTTTTTGAAAGTTCGGATGACCTCTGGATTTATAACCTCAAGAAAGAACAGCTTAGCCCAATGAATATTGCACATGGTCAAATAACTAGGATAAAAAACAACATCTATAAAAATGATAACCGTGCTCCCACTCTATCAGTCCAAGAACCACTATTGGTAGAAGGTTACAGTTTGCAGAACAATACGACCTCCTACTTCGTTATCGAAAATGGAAAATCAAATACAGTTATTCCTTCCACTGATAACCGGATCAACCACATCGTATTTGATCAAAAGTTTAGGGACTTCTATACCATAGAGGAAAATTTCAATAAACCACCATTTTTACGGCATTATGGGAAAGGAAAGACAGCAAAAATAATCATGGAATGCGATGGAGGTGATAAAAATGCTAAAAAGATCAAACAGGAAATCATCTCTTTTGATGCCGTCGGACAAAAACTAACTGGCATTTTATACTATCCGACTAATTTTAACCCCACACGGATATATCCAATGGTTGTTCATATCTACCAAAGGCAACGACAGGAGTCAAATGAATATCTTTCACCCAATAATGAGTTTCCAGTTGGATTCCAGATAAGAACATTAATTGAAAGAGGTTACTTTGTCTTCTTGCCAGATATTTTGTACGATGATTCAGGTACCGGGTTATCAGCTTTAGAATGTGTAGAGCGAGGTTTAGACCGCGTGCTGCAAAACCCCAATATTAACGCGGCAAAAATTGGGCTCGGGGGCCATTCCCACGGTGGATATGAGACAAATTTTATCGCCACGCATTCAAAACGATTCGCCACCTATGTTTCCGGAGCCGGTAACAGTGATATTATTCGATCTTACTATTCCTATAATTACAACTTTATCAGTCCCTTTTACTGGCAGTTTGAGAATGAACAATATGAATTAGGTAAGTCCGTTGCAGAAGACAAGTCCTTATATCTGAAAAACAGTCCGATTTTAAATGTAGAAAAAGTGAATGCCCCAATACTCTTGTGGGCAGGCAAAAAAGATGAAAATATTCAATGGGATCAGGTAATGGAATTTTTTATCGGTTTAAAACGCTATAAAAAAGATGTCATCGCTTTATTTTATCCAAATCAGAGCCATGCTTTCTTCAACGGTACAGCAGCTGAACAGGATCTTAGTACAAGAATAATCCAATGGTGGGATTATTATTTGAAAAATGAAAAAAATATAGAATGGATCAATAAATTGAAAAAGGATGCCGATTAGGCATCCTTTCATTTTTTTATTGCTGGCTTCTGTGCATTTCAGTAGAACAGGTGGTTTCGTTCAATTTGAATTGATACAACTGCACCGAGCTTGATCCATCTAAAGTACAGAGAAAAGTACCTGCATTATCACAGTCTTGCTCTACCTTTACGCATTGATTTCCATCAATACGGAAAGTAGGATTAATTTTAGATGATTTGCTTACCTGATTGCCCGCAAAAGCCGCCCCTATACCTACTGCTACAGTAAGAACAGGAATAAGTAATTTTTTCATGCTATCATAATTTAATTGGTTATTGCCTACTCTGTTACAGGGTTTTCGGCTAATTCCCTATATATCCCTATCCACCGATGGTTCCCAGAACTGTCGATTTCTCAAATAATTCTACTTAAAAGCGTCTTTCCGAATTTTATAGCTGCGCAACTCGTTCCCAACAATTGCATACAGATAATTTCCACTGACTAACCAGGAAGATAGCGCTTCATCTTTTTTATGGTTAATATAAAAACTACCTATATATTGCTGTCGCTCGATATTATAGACGTCAATAATAGACGAAGTTCGCCAAGACTCGGAGGTCTCATATTGCCCCTTCAAATTAGACTCATTAAACAAGAATTTACCAGCAATAACAGATCTTTTATTTACAGTAAATGGAGGTGCCCCCATTTTTTTGCTCCCGTCCGATAATTTTGTAATTATTATTTTGGCATGTGTGGTTGTATCTATTGTCTGAAAACGGTTCTCAATTTTCATTGTACTATCCATCACAATAAACTGATTTCGATAGACGTAGGTGTACACCAACTTTGTCGCACCATCATTGGAAATTAGTGACCCATCGACATCAAATACTCCATCAATCTGCCCTTGAAGTACATCCGATTTTAGCTTTACTTTCGGACTTTGATTAAGATCTAACAACGCTAAAGAATAACGACGGTCTGATCCGCGCTGAGTTCTAATGGCAAACCTCATGGAATCAAGAATAACCATCTGATTAAAAAAAGCATCATTATAACTTAATGTCCGTGCTACTGAGTCCCCAAGAGACCCTCTGTAAATTATAGGAACTGTTCCGTCATACAGATAGAAGTAAGGTTTTCGGATTTGAAGCTTGACATTCCGAAAATTAAAATCCTTCCTATCGATTATTGTACGATTTTGCATAAACACATTGAATGATGTGTCAATTGTCGTAACAATTAATGGTGCACTGATATTTCCAAGATAGATCAGCCCCTCTTCGATTCCTGCCAGATAGAAAGAGTTCACTTTTAAGTCTTTGGTTTTCTCAATAAGTAACGGATGCGGCAAGAACCTCCTGGTAAAGTTATTTTCATTTTTAATGATATGTTCTGAACTTCGGAAAAGTGCAACGACCACAAGACCGCTGATAAAAATAATTAGTGCTCCAACTCCAAGTTCTTTAAGTCCAGACCTTCCCCTTTTTTTCACCAAAACAAACAGCGCAATAAGTGATAACACTAAGAAGAAAATATTAAAAATTAAATGTTCTGCCCATCCTAGTTTTTCCAGGATACCTCCACATGAGCAAGGGACGAAATCACTGTAGTTCAGTATAAGATATATGTAGAGTGTGAATGATGCCATAAGACCAATGGAAGCATGCAGACCTAACTTATTTGTGTTGGGGATTAGTAACAATATAGCCACAGCAAACTCGATGATCAAAATTGAATAAGAAATAATACCTGCATAAGCACTCAGTAATGGAGATTGCGCCAATTGAACCTGGAATGCTTCAAAGTCAAGTAACTTACTGGCAGCCGCATAAATAAATAGCAACGCAAGAAGTATACTGACTGTCTTTACAAAGTATTTTTTTACAAAACCTATCATAATCACTGGCATTGATTATAACAAATTTCGCAATTGCTGGAAATTAAAGTATTGACAATATCATCAATTATATTCCAATATTCAACCAATGTATACCAATAATTAATAATGGTATACCAAATATTACAAATAATTCTAATAAATAGCTAGACGGGGAATATTCGTAAGGCTTAACTTGTGCCTTACAAAAGCTTTATACATATTCGCATAGTCAAGAAAATTATTCTTAAATGCTACTTCCTTAAGACTTAGATTAGTAAAAATTATATCCCCAATGGCATTTATCATATTCTTTTTTAATCTAAAGCGATAGAATGCATCACCAAAGCATATTTTGCAGTCTCGCTGGAAATGACTGTAATTATATCCGTGGCTTTCAACGAACTCTTTAACCGTTTGTTTTCCTCCATATGGATAAGCATCCAATATATCTTTTACATACATTACATTTGAAGGAACATTCCTTATTAAGTTCTTTGGTAAACATAAATCAACCACGTGCAAATACGCGTTTCTCTTGTCTTGGGCACGTGCTATGCCAACTACGAGATGCATATACTTTGGATCGGTGTAGCGCAGATGAACGGGTATCATCTCATTGTAAGAAACCCTCTTCTCATTAATTTGGTTTAAAGCCCTATTCACAGCATTTTCACTGCCAGATAAGTCAATAAAATCATAATGATCATAGTAGTCATACTTAACGGAACCATAAGGGAGAAAGTCAAGTTTATTTAAAAATCCGTAATAAAAATCAGTCACTCTCTTTAAACGGGTTGAAAGCTCCTGAAAATCAGAAAAGAAAACGGCTGACTTTACAAAGTTCAAATTGCAAAAAACAGCGATATTTTGCTCAGCCATAGCATCTAATAATGAAACAATGTAAAAGTTCATTTCTATCCAAATATTAATTATCAAAATGAGACCGATCTGAGGGGTGGCAAAAAATATAGTTTCTGTATAGTGTAATTTTCGGTCTATAGCTTATATAAAACTAACATTTTTACCCTAATAAAGAAATAATAATCAATAAATTACATTAAATACCTTCATTACATTGCTTCTAACTTTTAATTGTAACAAAAAAGAACAGCCAATCGGCTGTTCAATGGCCTTACGCCTTTTCTGGTAGTGTAGGATAGGTCATACAATAAATCTACAAAACTATCTCAGTCTAAAGATTATCTAACCGGACCGATAATAATGGGGACTTTCTTTTTGTTATTGAACTGGAAGGCAATTTGCTTTTCATTACCAAAACTGTCAACGATCCACACATCAAATTGTTGTGAAACTAAAGATTCCAACGTATAGTACAGACGAAATTCTTTATCTGGTAAGGTATATAGGTCATTCGGTAAATAAGGTTTATTGCCATAATAATTTAGGCTACCCTGACCATCATTTTGAAAGTAACGGATGGAATAAGTATTACCGGAATAATTACCTTTTGAAATTATTGAAAATCGCATCTCAACCGTTTCACCTATTCCAATTTCCTTCGGTACCGGCATCACCTTAACTTCAAAAGGAAAAATCTCCTGCACATCCAGGACCTCTTTATCACAGCCGGAAAGTAATATAATTCCCAGGATGGCAAAAAAGCCCAGAAAAATCGATCCTATCGACATTTTCCATTTATTAAATGTATTTTTCATATTAGTTTCTGATTTTCAAAAGTTAAAACGCAAGCCTATGCCCGTTGATGGTCTAAACCGCTCAAGGTCGGTTCCCCATAACATCCTGATTCGACCTTGCAGCATAAAAACAATCCGGTCTGTAAGATATGTTTCTACCGACAATCGGCCTCCAGTCCCGAAAACAAATCCATTATTGCTTTTTAGTAGCCCCCCATCCAAAAGGAGGCTGTCTCCCCTATTGACAGATTCATAGCCCACAACTCCAGTTACACCTCCGTTCAGCGTAATAAATTTCCTTGAATCAGAGAGAAGCTTAACACTATAACCAACCTCTCCGATGAAATCTTCTAAAGGGATTTCCCAATTTTTATAGTCTACGGTCTTTCTCTGATATTCCAGTCCCCAGATCCAGTAGTTGCCATGTTTTGCAAAACTGTTCAGTGATAGATTTACATAGAAATTTTTGCCTACCCTATCTGTATTTAGAAATCCCGTATTAATTTCCAAAGATTTCTGTTTATACACCATTCTCTGAGCATGCAATTTGAGGCTCATAATGGCCAGTACCAAAAAGATGATATATTTTTTCATAATTCGCTGCTTTATTGATTAACCTTAATCTTCATTTCAGATACAGGCTTTGCGGCAACCAGATCCGAATTTTCAATTTCCATAACCTGGTTTCTTGCTCCATTTCTTTCAAAAATTTCAATTCTGAGCACCTGTTCATCGGTGATTGTGAATTGATCCAGAAGTATGACGTTGCCGGCCATTGAATTATCCGAGATTACTTCAAGGCCGGGATACTGTCTTATCGGAACCAATTGCTTTTCCTGAGAAGCCGTTCTTTTCGCAATCTGCTTATCAACGATTTTGTATGTACAAAAGTCAACGACAAATGGCACATTCGATCTGTTCTTTGCTTCAAAGTGAAAATAAAACTTTCCATTGTGGACATAAATTCCTTTTAGAATTGACTGAATCCCATAAGATCTGGCAGCGATGTGCCTCACATATCTTTTATTCCGCTGATAGATGGTTTTCAGAACAACTTCTGTTAAAGAGGGTGGATTAAAACCAAGCTCTTCAAACTGAACGTTTCTTCCATCCCCGCGCTCAACATCATTTTTCATTTTCTTTAGATCGTAGCTTAAGGTAAATGGATCAGCATTATAAATAACATTAAAGCTATAAAATTGCCCATCCTCTGTAATTACGCTAAAGTTGGTTTCCTCGGTAAAATCCTTGACAGCGGCTTTTATACGCAGCACGTTTTGTGCATCCTCAGCTTTCTCCGCAATCAGGTAATTCGATCCCAGATCTGTGTACCTGATAGCGACCGGAAATATTAGGTGGCAGGTTTTATTATAGGTAACGTCCAGCCTATATGGTTCGACCCTTCCAGCTTCAAGAGACTGCTGTCCAAAGGTCTTGATAAACAGTCCCACAAAAAGCAGGATCATAAGTATATTTTTAATCGAAATCATAGCATGATATTATTGTTATTATTTTATTTTTTTGTCAGCAGCAGTACCGGATGCCCTGATCTCACTGTCACCTTAACGGCTCTCAACTTCTTTGAAAAAAAGCCAGAAACTCCCTGTATCAAACCCCTACTCAGGTCACTTGCCACCTGTTGTCCTGCAGAACGTGACATCGAAATATTCATTCCTGAACTTTGGCTCATGTTAGCGGCTATTTCTCCTGCGGCATTGATCTCGTCTGAACGCGGGACAAATAACCCAAGCTGACCGTCCGTGCCATAAACTAGAATTTCAACTGGAACTATATTTCCTGATACTTCAACTGCGCTGATCTTTAGTTGCAACCTGTTCCCCTGAAATTTGGTATCGGCAACCAGTTCCGTTCCTTTGGAAACATGATAACCGCCAATGGTCGCATTTTCTGATAACCTCAGCTTCAGTGACCCGTCGCCGGATAATGTTTTTGTTTCCATCACCATTGCACGGATACTGTTCCTGACAATATCGCCTTGGGCAACTTCTCCGGACGTGATAAAGCCCATGTTACGCTCTCCGATCCCATTTAAAATCTCCGAGGCATCCTCTTCTCGGTACAAGGCTGATACAATACTCTTTTTGACACCTTTCAAACTTTCAGTTTTCGCGTTCTTACCTGGCGAAGCTGCTGCTTTTGCATCGGTTGAATCCTTAGGCTGACCAACATTCAGAGGTGTTACTTCCCGTACTGCATTTCCTGATGGCAGATATCTGGAAGCCATTTCATAGGATTTTTCCATTAGTGCCAATTGGTCATTAATTGATGGTGTCTGCGGCACGTCCTTTTCCGAAAGCCGATCTTTAAGTTCGTCAACCTGTTTACGAAGTGCCAGTTTTTCCCGGTCATCGTCCCGATAAAAAGAACCCAGAGTTTGCTGCGCATTCTGATAACTGCTCAAAGAACTATTCTGTTGTCCGTTCATTTGGAGACCCCCGGAACTAGGCACTATAACTTTTTTTGGTGAAAGCTCAGCATTTACCGAGGTATCATTATTACTCCAATAATCAGCCAGTGACATGAGCGAATTCTGATTAGCAGCCTCCTTTTCATCCACCATTTCCTTCTCATACGCTTTTTGTTTGTCCGCCTGCAATCCCTTATCCGTTGCTTCGGGAACGGCATTTTTCAAACCCTTATCTTTATCTTCTTCGCCACCACTTTTAGGTTTAAATATTAAATATAGACAGGCGATAAAAACTATTGCCATAAGGCTTAAAATAACCGGTTTCTTAAACCTGTCCTTTTTTAAGGAACTACTATCCGTATTTTCTACAGAGTCATCATCCACAATAAGGCTGATCCGTTTATTCTCTTTCTCTTCCATTTTCGATATGTTTAGGATTTGTAACAGAATCTTGTACTGACACCCCATTATGTATAGCTGCAGGAACCTCGATGTGGCTTATGGTCATCTTGTCTCCTCTACCCAGGTCATAAAAGACTTTCACAAGTACTCCTACACCCATCAGCAGATAAAACGCAAAGAGGTAAAGTACGTATGTGATCTGTGTCCTAACAGGTAAATTCCGCCAGCGCAGATCGAGCTTCTCAAGCTCTTTATCAATTTTTGTTCTAATATTTTTCATAATATTTCCTATTTAAAGCGAATTCCTTTCTTTATGTGGATGTCTTTTAATTCAGGATTGGTCACCATAGCTATAGCTTCCATTGCCGTAGGAAGAGTATCCATTGAAACATCCATCACAATTGGTTTTAGTGACTTATTTCGTCCCTCCTCATAAATAATTATGCGATGAACATCAAATTTTCCATTGTTATAATCCACACACATATCACTTACCAATCAAAATATTTTTGAAGGTTTCGACCTCATAACTTTCTTTCATTTTATATAATTTTAACGTTCAACGATTTCCTCATCTTTATTGGACAGAACTGAGAACTTCAAAATCTGAAAACCCTGTGGATTAGTGTCTGATCGCACGCTGTTAAGTAGATTGCACGAGGTGACAAGACTTCTTCGGGTAAGGTTGCTCGATCTGATGATAAATTGTTTAGCGTACGTCGTTACAGAATATGGATACGAATTAAAATCACAGATAACGCTGTCAACCTCAACACGCTGTTGCACATTTCCTGATATAATCCGATTGTAATATCCTTTTTCCGACAGATCCCGATAGTAATCAAATGCACTTTTGTCAGCTAGGTCAAATGCACGTTTCATATTGCTTTCGATGGCAGATTTATCGGGGGCAAGCGTAAAAAAAAGCTCATGAAATCTCCTGACATGCTCCCGTGCTTCGACAGGACGATTAATTTGCGCATCTTGAGATAAAGCTAACATAAGTGATTTCCCGTTATCCAACACATAGATCTTCTCCCGTTGTAGAGTGGCAAAGGAATAGGATTTCCACACCGCAAAAGCCACCACCCCAAAACACAGTATTGCAAAGACAATTGCATATAGCCTGATCTGCTTGAAGCTATTTTCAATGTTTCTTAACGTTTTGAATTCCATAATCAATTGCTTTTTTGTCCACCGCTTTTATTGTCCAAAAGTTCACCACCGATATTGCCCACTGCCGCGCCAGCAGCAGCAGCGCCAACATTTCCTGTTCGCATCGCAGCCTGGCTCACATTACGTGTAAAGTTTCCAGCTCCACCGGCCTGAATAATCCAACTTGTTACGGTTGGAATCGTAAAATAGCCCACGATTCCAATAATCATAAAAATCAGATAAACGCTGTTTTCCGGATCAGGAACAAATGAGGGATCACTTAAAAGTTCAATATCCCGCTGAACACTCATGGCATTGATTTTAGCAAGCATTGCGCTAAACAGATCAGCCACCGGAAGCCACAGATAAACACTGATATACCTGCTGAGCCACTGGGTGAGCGTACTCTGGAACCCATCCCATACGGATATCGCAAATGCAATAGGCCCCAATATGGAAAGTACAATCAAAAAGAATGTCCGAATGGTATCCACGACCAGCGCCGCAGCCTGAAAAAGAAGTTCCAATATTTCCCTTAGTTCTTTTTTTATTTCCTGTTTGATATTGTAAACGGCCTGATCACGGTACATACTGACCATTGTGGCAATATCTTCAAATGACCAGCCGAGATCATCGAGCTTTTTGTCAAATTCGTCGTCTGATACCAGATAGGCAGTGGCGGGATTTCTCAGCATTGCCTCTTTTTCCAGAACATCTTTTTGCTGCTGCAATGTATTCAGATCCAAGACCTGACCTTCCAACATCGAATGGGTTCCTTTAACGATTGGGCTCAATACCCCATTGATCGTCCCCAATACAATGGTCGGGAAGAACATGATACACATGCCTATGGCAAAAGGACGTAGCAAAGGAAAAACGTCAATAGGCTCCGCACGGCTTAAGGCTTGCCAAACTTTTAAAGCGACATAAAATAATGCTCCCAATCCCGCAACTCCTTTGGCTACCACCGCCATTGTTTCCGACAAAGGCATCATTTCATCGTAGAGACCCCGTAAGATCTCATGTAAATTATTGAATTCCATAACTTTGATAATTGGTTACCAATATTTTTGATTTGCTGAACCATAAAGGTCCATGACACGCTTGGTGTCATTCTGCTTTTTAGCACGGAGGATACTGACCGAAATATTTTTATTGGTATAATACCGTACAAGACTGTGGTATTCTTTCACCTCTTTATAGACTCGATCAATGATCTCCATTCGCTCTTTATCGTTAAGTGACAAGCTGGTAGATGTAACGATCTGCTTTAATTCCTTTAGGAGTTCCGTGCTCTCATTCAGAAGTGCCGCGTAACCATTTCCAATGGCAACAAGCTCTGCGGCAGAAAAATTCTTGTCATTAAGCATCCTACCGAAATTATTCACATACAGGTTGCTTACATCACCGACTAACAATACGGTCTGCTGCACCTTTCTTGCATCTTTGACCAGATTATTAATGGCCTTCAACTTATCGTAATACTCCTTTCCTTGCTCGTACACTTTTTTAACTTCGTTAAAGTTCTTCACAACATTGCTGACGGTTGAAGAAGTCTGCACAATCTCATTTGCAGAGTTCAGAATCCCTGAAGCCAGGTTGGTAGGATCTGTTACTACCCATTGCGCATTTGCTTTTTGTGATATGGCAATCGACAATACCATGAACACAGTCATTAATAGATTTTTCATTTTTCAAAATTTTTAAGATTGTCTAAATATTTTAATGGTCTCCGGCTGGTAACCCTTTAATCTTTTTTAGTGATATTTTCCGGATGGCGCCTTCCACATCTCCTCCCATCTCCCGAGCTAGTTCCATCACCTCCATTTTCTCGGATTCCTCAGTGGTGTAGGCTAAATACTCCTGTTCACTAACTTCTGTAGCGTAAACAGCTGAATGCGTTCCTCCCAAACCGATCCATACCTCCTTATATCTACGGTTTGAATCATTGTCCTGATTGATAGAAAGGATCTGTGATTTCTCCCGCTCTGTAAGTCCCAACATATTTTGGATATCGTCAAATTTGTTGGCATATTTTCTTTGGTCCAGCAGGATCTTGCAGTCACTGTTATTGATGATAGTTTCTTTAACTATGGGAGATTGTATTATATCATCCACTTCCTGCGTTACCACAATTGCTTCGCCAAAGAATTTTCTGACGGTTTTAAATAAATAGCGTATGTATTCGGCCATTCCTTCCTTGGCAATGGCCTTCCAAGCCTCCTCTATGAGGATCATCTTACGGATACCTTTCAACCGCCGCATCTTATTGATAAAGACCTCCATGATGATGATTGTAACCACAGGAAAAAGAATTTTGTGATCCTTTATTGCATCAATTTCAAAAACAATAAATCTCTTATTAAGCAAATCGAGCTCTTTCTCTGAGTTCAATAGGTAATCATATTCACCACCCTTATAATATGGTTCCAGAACATTTAAGAAATTGGCAAGATCAAAATCCTTTTCGCGTACTTCCTTATCCTGTAGCACCTTTTTATAATCTCCTTTGACATACTCATAAAATCCATTAAAGGAAGGTGTTTCATTACTGTTTTTAATCCTTTCGATGTATCCGGCGACCGCATTAGACAATGCAACTTCCTCACTTCGTTTTGGAGCTTCGTCATCGCGCTTCCATAAAGTGAGAATCAATGTCTTAATGCTTTCCCTTTTCTCTATATCAAAGACACCATCGTCAGTGTAGAAAGGATTAAATGATATCGGGTTCTCCTCGGTATAGGTGAAATAAACCCCATCTTTTCCTTTTGTCTTTCCTTTTATCAGTTCACATAATCCCTGATAAGAGTTACCTGTATCGACCAGAAGTACATGGGTACCCTGCTCGTAATATTGCCGGACCATATGGTTCGTAAAAAATGATTTTCCACTTCCTTTGATTTTGGGTGGGTTGGCGGGCCATTCAGTTAAGAATAGCCCGCCAACCCCCAGAAGGACCTAATATGAAACGGTTTCTGTTGCTTATGATCCCTTTTTTCATCGGAAGATCACTAATATCTAAGTGTATAGGCTTCCCAGTCAATCTATCGGCTAGTTTGATCCCAAACGGAGATAGTGAATCCTGATAGTTGGTTTCCTGTGTAAAAAAACACAGTGCCGGTTCTATAAAAGTGTAAAAGGATTCTTCGGCAGGAAAATCTCCGGCATTGCCTGGAATTCCTGCCCAGTATAAAGTAGCGGCGTCCACTGTATTATGACGGGGTTTACATTCCATCAGGGCAAGCGCACTTCCGACATCATTTTTCAGGTTGCGTAGCTCCTGGCGGTCTTCACTCCATGCGAAGACATTATAATGCGCCCTGATAGATGATGAACCGTGCGAGTGTGCTTCATTCAGATAACGCTCGATCCATTCCTTATTGATCTGGTTTGCCCGGCTATAACGTGCCAGCGAATGCATATTTCTGGCCGACTTCTCAAACTTTTTGAGGTTTTCAGAACTATTATCAATGAACAGATACTGGTTATAAATATGGTCACAGCTGAGCATCAGTCCCACAGGACTGGCAAAAGATAGCATGCAGTCACTGCGATCTGTTGAAAGCCTGTCGTAGCGATCACAGTCAGAAACAGTCCCGGGTAGATCATCTGTACTGGATAAGGTATGAAGTACCATCCTTTTGCTCCCGATCCTAAGTTCCTCTGCGCCCAGAGACATATCCTGCAGAACGGGATTGGTCTCACGGGACAGTGTAAAATATTGTTCAAGGATTCCGGTATTCTTTTCGCTTCCCAATATTTCGGATTCGTCAAGCTGATTCATAGTTATATGACCACTGTCGTTGATGATCCGCTGGAACTGGCTGACCGATTCCAGAAAACGTCGCATTCCTTCCTTGTCCTTTATTTCTTTGGGAACAAGATTACCCTTGCATAAGCTGCTAAAATTACTTTGGGACTGCATCCGTGCCTTTGTCGTTTTCGTCAGGAAAACATAACAGTAGTGGTTCAAAAACGGTCGCTCATTAAAGTGAAGCTGGAAAGAACGTGATAAGAAGCTATGTTCACTTCTTTCAAGATCCGGCTGGTATTGCTCCTTTAAATACCAGTCCTGCTTATGCACGATGCTATAATCGGGTAAAGTCTTGATCGCTTTACACCATGAAGAATGAATAGATTCGTACACATCCGTGCCTACCGTAAAAATTTCCGGTAGCATCACACGAAAACACACCGTAAGGTCCCCTTCTTTCGATATGATGCAATCGTTCTCGATAGCAAGAAGTGGAAAGCGGCTTTCTAAGGTTGTAGTTTTAGAGATATTTCTCATAATAGCGTCTAAGATTTGGAGTTAAAATTTTGGCTTTTCCCGCCTCTCACTGATGAATAATTAAGATAAGATTGGACAGGTTTACGGGTGATGATGTACCGCGGATGCTTTCTTTTTGCACCTAATTTCATTAGGCCATGTTCACCGTATTTGTTGTTCAGGCTGAAAGTTTTCCATACGATCAGAGATGCCGATATGCAGCCTACCGAAAGGCAGATATACATATTTACATCAGCCATGTACAGAACCATTACCAGGATAAGCACCACTAATAACCCTCCAGCAAATCCGAAAAGATATTGGGCTTTCAAGCCCTTAAATTCAACCGTACAACCGATACCTTTATTTATGTTCCAGGTTTTCATTTCAGTAGGATTTGAAGTTTAGAGTTCCCTGCATCACAGCAAGGCCAATCTTGGCTAGCTGTTGGTTTCCACCATTGTATGTGAGCGGAGTAACCATTTTACTTTTTGCCATAATTGAAAAGATTTAATAGGATTAGACTAAAGGAAAAATGATCGTAAGATGGTCGCAGCGACGATTAGGAATATACAAGCGCCAAACCAGCTCGCGGCTGTCTTTGAGGTATCGGGATCACCTGAACTAAATTTGTTGTACACTTTTACCCCTCCAATGAGCCCAACCACAGCACCTATCGCATAGATCAGCTTGGTTGCTGGATCAAAGTAACTTGTGACCATTTGTGTAGCTTCCTGAATACCTGCAGCACCATTACCCTGCGCGAATGCCTCATTACTGATAAAGGAAATCAACAGCAACCCTAGCAGAAATTTTTGTTTTGATTTTTTCATGTTTCATTACATTTTAAATTCGTAATACCCGTAGCTACGGGCTTGGAAACAAAGGTGTTGCAGATAGATATAGATTTTGGGGAGTGTTGTATCAGAGGTACTAAGTTTGCCGTTATTGTCCTAATTGCAGTTTGGAAAAAGACACAAAAAAAAGCCAGACTTTCTATGTCTGGCTTTTTTCTTAATTATTATGTTATATCTCTGGTCTTTTCCTTTTCTTAATATTTTGCTCAATTTTATGCTACGGATTCTCCGACAATTCCTTGGCGAAGCATTTCCTGGTCAACTATTATTTCAAAATCATTAAAAAAGAGCAGATTATTAGGATCATTTTTTTCGATTAATACTAATTTATCAATATCAAATTGAAATACTGTTTCACATATTTTGATTCCAGGTAACTTTCCTTACATGATCTGTTTTTTTAATATTATAATCTTTTCAAATCCCTCTCCTCTTTTTCTTGGCTGTTATTGGGAATTGTACCTCCTTATTTTCCAGCCTCTTAGACTTGACCGCAGAAAGGATCGTTCTTACCACTTCTTTTATAGTCACTGGAATAGAACTTGAATGATCATGCTGTAATTTTTTTTCCTTCGTTACTTCCGAAAGCCAATCAATGTAGCTTCTCGCATCTTCCATATTGACAGGTTCCATGCTCCTATAGCCTGAACTTTTTGAATCATCAAGTCCAATATAAAATCCATAATCAGGAAAATCCAACTTATCATAAACTATGATGACATTTTCAATTGATTTTTCTGTCACATTATTTATATGACTGGCTATAATCCGCCCTTTGTACTCTTCTATTATATAATCAGGATCATTCGTTGATATCATAGTTTTTTTTTAATAATTATCCATAATCAGTACATCAAGATAATATTGAACAAATTCATAATTAGGTAAAATCACTGATATCGAAATTGTCCAAGACATTATTCTGGTCCTCTTTTATAATGATATTATGCTTTTCCAATAATGATTTATCCATAAGTCTTGCGATCTTCTGTGAGGCCCCTTCGATAGACTGTTGCATCATACTAAAAAATTCAGTTCCTTCAATTTTTTGAATGATGTCAGCGGTTTCTTTTTCCTGAGCTATATCCAAAACGTCCTGTTGCAATAAGTTCCCAACCTTTGTCAACTCATTTAAAGAAACTGCCTGCCCAAAGCGATTATCATCAGGAGGGACATTGTCATCATGTTGCATGCTAGCATCTTCAGCTTCTAATTCTTCCTTCCGATTATTCTCAATATAATCAATAGATTTTCGTTCCGCATTATTGGCAACCAATTGTTCTACAAACTTTTTTCTGTTGGCTAACCAGACAGGTGTATTTTCCTCTTGAGGAACTGAAACCTTTCCTATGACATCGGGCAAAGTCTTCTCTTTCACCTCCTCTAACTTATGATAAGCTCCTATAATTTTTATTTTATCAACCAGCAATAGTATAATCACTACGATGAGGCAGATCAATATTACAACCTGTATTAAACCGTCCATAATCTTAAAAAAGGGGCCTTGATTTCTCGTTGAACTCTTTCACCAGCATTTCTTCAAATAGTGTAAAATGATGTCGCAATATATTGTCCAGCAATGCGTATAGGGGTATTCTATCCTCACCTACTACATTTGCAATTCTTGATAATCTAGTATGATGTTCGTTGCTAACATAGATACTTTTGTCACCACGCTTATCCAATACGGTATCTGACAGGAACAGCGATTCATAATTCACATTTCCATAAGTTACCTGCCGATGCAGTTTTACGGTAACTTCAACTTGATTTTTTTGCTTTTTCATCTTATAAAATGGGTTTAAATTTTTTATTAAAATATGCTGTAATCTCATCGCCAAATTCACGGAAATGATTTTCTAGTATATTGTCTAAATAGGAATACAGTGTTACTTTGTCCTCACGTGTCAACTGAACTATGCGCAGGAGCCGTTCGTGATATTCAGACCTTATATATACAACCTTTCCACTCCGCCCCGTCGGAAATCGGTTTACTAAAAACAACTCTTCGTAATCCATTTTTTTACCGGATCTTGCCCTGGATTTCTCAACTTTAGCCGTGGGATCTATAACTTTATCGGCGCTTTGCTCTGGATTTGCCGCTGGCAAAGGTTCATCGCCGCTCATGATGTTCATCAGGTACTCCTCATCTATGATGGGTTTCTCAAATTCTTTGCGATCTTTCTTTATTGCCATCTCAGATATGAATTATTTTTAAAAACTCTTTAACAAACTGATCCACACGCGTAGCTTTTAAAATCTGTAAGTCGGCAGGCAGCAGCGTAGATTTGAAAACATAGCTTCCTGTGTCATCAATTTCTTTACGGAACCGTTTACTGTCCATGATCCGCGTCTGCATGATACTTAGTGACAGCTCCTCTATAACACTTTGATAAACTTCGTAAAGACCTGTCTTTTCCCTGCCATCAACCTGATTCCAGAATAGGTATAAAGATTGCTCAATGGCATTTTTGTTCTGTGCAGGAAGTCTCATGAAAACCTCACTAAACGCCAATGTACTCTCAACAACCAGTCGGTCTGCGGTGATTGGCGAAAAAATGTAGTTCATACCCTTTAAAGCACCGATTACTCCCTGTGTATTGGCGGTCCCGGGGAGATCGAAAAAAATAATATCCGGCGCAACGGAGCTACTCTCACAGTAGTCAAAGGCCTTTTCGAGTGCGTTCTCCGCCTTACACTTTATGATCGGATAAGCTTTCTTATTGATCGTATGGAATTGTTTAACGGCCAGTCGTTTATGAAAATCGCTTTCCATAATGGTTCCCTTATCTCTTTCACGCATACCGATCAAACTATGCTGCGGAAAATCACAGTCAAGTACCAGGACATTATATCCAAGACGATAGTGTAATACGCTGGCAAGAAGAATGGTCATTGTAGATTTACCAACTCCACCTTTTTGTGCATAGATACTTACCTTTAAAGTTTTGTTCTTTTCTTCCATATTATATTATTTTATACTTTCTGAATTTTGAATATGTATGTAAGAGCAATTAACTCAGTTCACAGACATATTGTAAAATGTGCGCCTAACAGCTTTTCCTGGTTTGCAAAAAGCAGTACTCCAAGGCTGACATATTCTTAGTAAATCATTAATATTTCCTGCCGTTTAACACAGTGGTAAATAAACTTTTCATATTTTTGCCCATATACTTTACCTTTTTTAAGCTTTTATGCTTTTATAGTTTTATTCTTTTACATTTTTAAAACCTAAAATTTTTATGCTTTTGTAAATACCAGATTTGATAGCGGGTAAATAGCCAATAACTCCTACCCACATTCTTCCTACAAAGGAAAGTACCTTTCAAACTTTTTTTGTGAACGTTTCCATTCTTTCCTTCTTTTTCCTATCGTTTCCGAAAATCCTAGTGAATTCATTCTGAATTCCTCTTTCTTATAAAGAACTTACTATTCTGTTCCCAAGAACAGAGCAAGTTGTGTTTTGAGTGCCTCAAAACTCGTTTTGTGCCCCAAAACGACTTGCTCCTGCGGAGAGCTAGGTAATCCTCCGAAGTCGGATTTACCTTTATGCTATTTTATTGATGATATATGAATCTTTAGGAAAAACCAGGTTTTTAATGGCTAATCCACTCATCTGCTCTCGAAATTATTTTAGATTTTGAAAAAAGTTATGACTGCAATTCGTAGAGGAGGAAGAAATCCAAAAATAGATAAGGCTATACACCGTTATGTATTTCGTCTTACAGACACAGAAAATGCCAGATTTCTATCATTATTTGAACAATCCGGACTCGATAATAGGGCTAAATTTATCGTATCTCTACTATTTGAAAGAAAGATAAATTCAATTGTTGTTGACAAGGGAGCTGTTGATTACTGTACAAAGTTATCACAGTTTTTTGGGCAGTTTAGGGCCATTGGCGTAAACTATAATCAGGTCGTAAAAATATTGCATACGAATTTCGGAGATAAAAAAACAGTATTTTACATTGGAAAACTTGAAAAAAATACGATAGAACTGGCTGAGATCTGTCGCGAGATTCTAATTCTCAGCAAAAAATTTGAGACAGAATATTTGATAAAAAAAGAGACGATATGATTGCAAAAATCGGACGTGGATCAAAAATTTATGGTGCTTTAGTCTATAATCATACAAAAGTCCTACGGAATACCAGTCAAATTTTGCACCTTAATAACATGCTGGAAAGTCCGGATGGAAATTACACAACCCGACAACTCTTATTTTCATTTCTACCCAACCTCGTAGCTAACAAGAAAACAGAAAAAACCGCAATCCATATTTCACTTAATCCAGATCCTCATGACAATGTTTCAGATGAAGACTTTATTAAAATTGCTCATGAATATATGACAAAAATGGGTTATGGCGAGCAGCCATATGTCGTTTTCAAGCACAATGATATAGATAGAACTCACATTCATATTGTATCAACTTCTGTTGATAAAAATGGCATAAAAATATCTGATTCATTTGAAAAGAAAAGATCAATGGACATTTGCAGGGAACTTGAAAAAAAATATGGATTAATTCCCGCAAATGAAAAAATTCGTAATGAGGAGCACCTTTCTTTTTTGCCGATAGATCACAGTAAAGGCGATATAAAAAGTCAGATTGCTGCTATTGTTCGATATCTTCCCCAATACTATCAATTCCAGACCTTGGGAAGTTATAACGCACTGTTGTCACTTTTTAATGTTACCTCCGAGTATATCAAGAAAGAGTATAGAGGAGAACTTAAAGAAGGTTTGGTCTATTTTGCGATTGATGAAAATGGACAGAAAATAAGTAATCCATTTAAATCTTCCTTATTTGGTAAGCATGCAGGACTAAAAGAACTTAAATCGCATTTCGACAAAAGTAAAGCGACCAGTGCAGCAGCTAAATTACCGATAACAGAAATTATTCAGCAGGCAATGCAACTAAATTCCAACGAAAAGGACTTTAAAGACTATTTGATCCAGCAGGGCATTAATTCTGTGATAAGAAGAAATGAGCAAGACAGAATCTACGGTATTACCTTCATTGACCATAATACAAGAAATGTGTTTAATGGTTCCCAGCTCGGAAAGCAATTCTCTGCAAACACTTTTCAGGAATGGTTCTCTCATAACAAACAGGATTTCAAAGAAGTCATTGAAAACAAGACTCCTATTTCTGTTGGGAATTCTATCAAAACAATGCCCAACAGACTTACAGATGAAATTCATCCCATTTTTGATTTTATGATTGATACCGGACAGTTACTGGGAGGATTTGGATTTTTTGATACGCTATTACTTGACACATTGTCGGAAGATCCTGAAGAGCAAATCTTCGAATTTAACATGAAGAAAAAGAAGAGAAGAACAAAAAGATAGTTTTACTTCCAGAAGTTAGTATTTATCCTATAAAAAAGAGTGTGAACAGCTTGTAAATCAAGACATTTTTTTAGATTAAATAGTATGTATATAAACAACAACGAACTTTATTTAAACTTTT